>JAJEAZ010000578.1 GCA_022824105.1 Alphaproteobacteria bacterium | reverse complement strand
CGGACCCCCTCGAACGCAAAGTCGCCATGCTGGATGCGCGACCGCAGCGCGTCCGGCCAGATGCCCCTGCCGTCAAGCCGCAGCCGGCCCTCCGCAACGAAGTCGCGCAGCAGCGTTTCCTCCACGGCGCCGGGATCGACCTCCAACCAGGACAGCAGGGCGCGGAGGTTCTTCGTCCTGAGCGAGAAGCCGGCGCTGTTGTGCCCCTGTCCGGTCATTGTGAGTTGCGTGCCGCCCGGCAGCACGGCGGCAAGGCTCTCCATCCGAAACCCGCCTGCTTCGCGGAGAAACGCGGCCTCGACCCTCCGCGCCGTCCGGTCGCCGAGCTTCGCGGCGCCGGCATCGAGAGCGAGCCGCAGGCTGGCGCCGGGCGCGAAGCCGGCAAGCTGGGTCCACCGGTCCCGCCAGCCGTCGAGCACAAGAAGTCCCGTGGAGAGGCGGGCATCGATCGCCGCGGGTCCCCGCCAGTCCGCCCGGACCGCGCCGGTAAAGCGCTGGTCCGCCAACACCGCATCGACATCGGAGAACTCCACCCCGTCAGCGTCGAGCCGGACTTCGGCGTCGAAACTACCGCTCCATCCGTTCGCGGCGTCCCCGCTCGCCGCGAGCCGCCCGGAGAACGCGAATCCGGAAGACCGGTCGTTCGCAACCGCGCCGACTGCGAGCGCTTCGAAATCGCCGCCGCCGAATGAGACCGCCACGGGCATATAGTCCCGCCACCGGCCGACCGAAGCCGCGATCCGATGCGCCCGGCCGTCCAGCACCGCCCGGGCTTCCAGGCGGTACGGGCCTTCCGGCCCCCTGACGGTCAATGTTGCGGTCTCGACCGGGACAATCGCGTTCCCGAAGGCCAGGGTGCTGTCGTTGACGCGGATATGGCTGACCGGCAGCGGCGGCAGCGGGCGCAACAGCGAGCGGTCGAAGGTGATGTCGACGCCGGAAAACTCCAGCCTTTCAATCTTGAGGTTGCCTGCCAGGAGCGCCCCGGCGTCCAGCACAGCCTTCACCTCCCGCACCTCGATGTCGATGGCCGAGACCCCGGCAATCGTCAATTCGGGCCTCGGCAGGAGGTCGAACCGGATCGGGCCGTCCAGCGAAACCTCGCGTCCCAGCGCATCGCGGACAAGCGGCTCCAGATGCGACCAGTCCAGGGCGCGCGGACCCTGCCATGCGACTGCCGCCAGGCCCGCTGCCGCCAGCACCACGACCATCGCGATAAGGGAAAGTCTGCGCATCGGGCTCCGGCGGTGGTAGGGTCCGGGTCAGCGAAAACCGCAACTTACACGATGCGGAGGGGCCGGTGGCGGAGATCGTCAATCTGAACAAGGCGCGCAAGGCCGCGGACCGGACGGCGCGGAAGGAGAAGGCGAAAGAACGCCGCGCGCTGCGGAGCGCATCCCGGCCGGACCCGGATGCCCCCCGCCGCGAGCGGGAATTCGACGGCAAACGGCTGGATGAGCCGACAGACGGCGCCTGAAGGCCTCCCCGCGCGCGCCGGAAACCGGGAGCCTTGCGGCGGGGCCTTGCCTGCGCCATGGTCCGCGCCGCTTCGCAGCCGGGGGACGCGAGAGTGGCGATTTCGTTCGAGGATTTTCTGAAGGTTGATATCCGGGTCGGCACCGTGACCCGCGCGGAGCCCTTCCCGGAGGCCCGCCGGCCTGCGATCAAGCTCTGGGTCGATTTCGGCCCGGAGATCGGCGAGCGCAAGACCTCCGCCCAGCTCACCGCTCATTACGCGCCGGAGGAGCTTGTCGGGCGCCAGGTCGCGGGCGTGGTCAATTTCCCGGCCAAGCAGATCGGCAAGTTCATGTCCGAGGTGCTGGTGCTGGGCTTCCCCGACAAGGACGGAGAAGTCGTGCTGCTGGCGCCGGAACGTCCGGTTCCCGACGGCGGGCGGATGTTCTGACTGACGAGGTCGTGGAAGGCCGCGGCCGCTTGTCTTGGCGGAGCACAGGCCCTAGCTTCCGACTCGGGTGAGGGAGGGACGATCATGCGGATCGACATTACCGACCGGGACCGCGCCTTCCGCGAGGAAGTGCGCGCCTTCATCCGGGAACGGCTCCCGCAGGATGTGCGCGACAAGGTAAGGGACGGCAGCCTGCTCACGCGCGATGATGTCGTGGACTGGATGCGCGCCGTCTCCGGGCGCGGCTGGATGTGCCCCAACTGGCCGGAAGCCGCCGGCGGACCCGGCTGGACGCCGTCGCAGAGGTTCATCTTCGAGGAGGAAAGCTGCCTCGCCTGCGCGCCGGGGCCGGTGCCCTTCGGCCCGCAAATGGTGGGCCCCGTGCTGCTCGCCTTCGGCACGGACGAGCAGAAGGCGCGCCACCTGCCGGGCATCCTCTCCAGCGAGACCATCTGGTGCCAGGGCTATTCGGAGCCGAATTCCGGCTCGGACCTGGCCTCGCTCGCCTGCCGCGCGGTGCGTGACGGCGACCATTACATCGTCAACGGCCGCAAGATCTGGACGACCAACGCGGATTGGGCGGACTGGTGCTTCGCGCTGGTGCGCACGGACAGTTCCGGCAAGAAGCAGGACGGCATCTCGGTCCTGCTGATCGACATGAGCCTGCCCGGCGTCACCGTGCGCCCGATCGAGCGCTTCAGCCGCATGTCGGACTTCAACGAGGTGATCTTCGAGGATGTCCGCGTGCCGGTCTCCGAGCGCATTTACGACGAGGGCAAGGGGTGGACCTGCGCCAAGTATCTGCTCGGCCACGAGCGCTCCGGCACGGCCGGCGTCGGGCTCTGCCGCCAGCGTCTCGACCGGCTGGAGGAGATCGACGACGGGCGCGACCCGGAGTTCTCGCGCCGCATCGCCGACACCGGCGCAGCGCTGGAGGATCTCCGCTGGTCCTTCCTGCGCATGGTGGCGGCGAAGGAGGCCGACGACGAGATCGGGCCGGAAGCCTCGCTGCTCAAGATACGCGGCACCGAAATCCAGCAGGACGTGATGGAGCTGCTGATGGAGGCGCAGGGCTATTTCGCGCATCCCTTCATCGAGCGCGCGCTCGCCCAGGGCTGGAACGAGCCCCCCGTCGGGCCGAGCGAAGCCGCCGGCGCAACCGCCTTCTATTTCGACTGGCGCAAGGCCTCCATCTATGGCGGCTCGAACGAGATCCAGCGCAATATCATCGCCAAGGCCGTGCTCGGCCTTTAGGCGTTTCCGGCGACGGCACCCGAAGACGGGAAGGAACAGGGACAGGCCATGGACTTCGACTATTCCGAGGACCAACAGCTCCTGCAGGAGAGCGTGCAGCGCTTCGTGCGCGAGAACTACAGCTTCGAGGCGCGGCGCCAATTGGTGGCCACCGAGCAGGGCTGGTCCGACGCGCACTGGCGGCAATTCGCCGAGCTCGGCTGGCTCGGCATCCCCTTCCCGGAGGAGCATGGCGGCCTCGGCATGTCCGGCGTCGAGACGATGGTCGTCATGGAGGCCATCGGCAACGGGCTGGTGGCGGAGCCTTACCTGTCCACCGTGGTCATGGGCGGCGGCGCGGTCGCGGCTGCCGGGTCCGACGAGCAGAAGGCGGAAATCCTGCCGGCCGTAGCGGAGGGCAAGTGCAAGCTCGCCTTCGCCTTCGCCGAGCGCCAGGCCCGATACAACCTCCAGGATGTCGAAATGCGCGCCGAGGCAGCCAATGGCGGCTACAGGCTCTCGGGCATGAAGAGCGTCGTCTTCGGCGCGCCGACCGCCGACCGGTTCGTCGTGTCGGCGCGCACGGCGGGCGGTTCGCGCGATGCGGACGGCATCACCCTCTTCCTGGTGGACAAGGAGGCGGCCGGCCTCTCGGTGCGCGGCTACCCGACCGCCGACGGTCTCCGGGCCGGCGAACTGACGCTGGAGGGCGCGCCGGGCGACGTGCTCGGCGAAGTGGATGGCGGGCTCCCGACCGTCGAGGCAGTGGTGGACCGGGCGATTGCAGCGGTGTCCGCGGAGGCGGTCGGCCTGATGGGCGCGTTGAACGACATGACGCTCGAATACCTCAAGACGCGCGAGCAGTTCGGCCAGCCCATCGGCCGCTTCCAGGTGCTCCAGCACCGCATGGTGGACATGTTCATCGCGCATGAGGAAGCGAAGTCGATGGCGATGATGGCGGCCATGCGGATCGACGAGGAGGACGCGGACGCCCGCAAGAAGGCCATGTCCGCCGCCAAGGTGCAGATCGGCAAATCGGCCCGTTTCGTCGGCCAGCAGTCGATCCAGCTTCACGGCGGCATCGGCATGACCGACGAATACGCCGCCGGCCACTATTTCAAGCGCCTCACCATGATCGACCGCAGCTTCGGCGACAACGACTACCACCTCAGGCGCTACGCGGCGCTTTAGGAGGGGTTAAACGCGGCTGGTCTCGCGCACCCTTCGTCACCCCGGACTTGATCCGGGGTCCAGCCCTGGCCGTCTGTGCCTGCCGCCGCCGGTGGAGAGCAGGTCCAACCGCCGTGGCCTGCCCCGGACTCCGATCCGGGGCTGCCGCGAGAACCGAGGCTGGACCCCGGATCAAGTCCCATTAGCGCTAACTTGTTTGTGGATTGAGGCATGTGGAGCTTTGCAGCTTTCGCCGTCTTGGGGGGTCGCAGAGCGCTTTTGAGATGTCGTTCCACTCGTCGATCATGCGGTTGAGACTAAA
>JAJEAZ010000215.1 GCA_022824105.1 Alphaproteobacteria bacterium | reverse complement strand
TCCGCGTAACCCGCGTGACCGAAACGCAAAAACGTTCCGGCCCGGCAAGCAAGACGATCCCTGCCGAACACGGAGAACCAACATGAACTAGGGCACACCAAATCCCGACTTGACTGCAAATGCCTCATAAAAGGATGAGGGAGAGGGTGGTGTGTTGAGGCATTTGAACTCCCACAACCCCTCATCCCGAGTAGGCGCGCCTGCGCGCCGTATCGAGGGGCGTATCGAGAGCCTGCCCTGAGCCTGTCGAAGGGGACGCCATCGGTGGTATAACGGCGGGCGGCCGCACCGCGGATTCGGTTCAGCGCAATCGGGCAGGGCGATGACCGGCAAAACGATTCTCGTCGCCGGGACGTACGATACGAAGAACCCGGAGCTCGCCTACATGGCGGAGCGGATCCGGGCGCTCGGCGGCGGCGTGCTGACCATGGATATCGGCGTGCTCGGCGATCCGGCGGTTCCGGTCGACTATTCGAAGGGCGACGTCGCCGCAGCCGGCGGCAGCTCGATCGAGGCCGCAACCGGCGCCGGCCACGAGAACGCCGCCATGCAGATCATGGCCCGCGGCGCTTCGGCGCTGGCCGCCGGGCTGCACCGGCAGGGCCGGATCCACGGCGTCGCGATCCTCGGCGGCACCATGGGGACCGACGCGGCGCTCGATATCTGCCAGGCGCTGCCGCTGGGCGTGCCGAAATATGTCGTCTCGACGGTGTCCTTCTCGCCGCTGATCCCGGCCGGCCGGCTGTCGGCCGATATCCAGATGATCCTGTGGGCGGGCGGCCTGTACGGGCTGAACTCGGTCTGCAAGGCGACGCTCAGCCAGGCGGCCGGGGCCGTGCTCGGCGCCGCGCAGGCCGCCGAGGCGCCGGCGGGCGACCGGCCCGTGGTCGGCATGACCTCGCTGGGCTCGGGCTCGATGCACTACATGCTGACGCTCAAGCCCGCCCTGGAGGCGCGCGGCTACGAGGTCGCGATCTTCCACGCCACCGGCATGGGCGGCATGGCGTTCGAGAATATCGCGGCGCAGGGCGGCTTCTGCTGCGTCATGGATTTCACCCTGGTCGAGCTCGGCAACCGGATGATGGGCTCCGTGGTCGAGGCCGGCGAGGGCCGCCTGCTCGGCGCGGGCCGGGCCGGCGTGCCCCAGATCGTCGCGCCGGGCTATCTCAGCCTCGTCCACATCCCGACCTGGCAGGACCCGCCGCCCCGCTTCGCCGACCGGGCCTTCCACACCCACAATCGGCTCATCAAGTCGGGCCTGCTCACCGCGGCGGAGCGCCGGGAGATCGCCCGCGAGGTCGGCCGGCGGCTGGCGCAGAGCGCGGGGCCGGTGCATTTCATCCTGCCCAGCCAGGGCATCGTGAAATGGGACCGGCCGGGTTACGAGGCGCACGACCCGGCGGGCATGGCGGCCCTCGCCGACGAACTGCGCACATCCATCGCGCCGCCGGTCCGCCTGACCGAGCTCGACTGCCATATCAACGACGCGGAATTCGCCGAAGCGGCGCTGGCGGTCTTCGACACCTGGGTGGCGGACGGCACCATCGGGTGAGGGTTTTCCTCCCGGCCCCATCCGTCATTTCGACCGGAGCGCCGCAAGGCGCGCAGCGGAGAAATCTTTTCTCTACGGTGCGAAGACCCGCGCTCCGCACAGGAAAGATATCTCCGCTTCACGGCCCTTGCGGGCCGTTCCGGTCGATATGACGGGCGAGGGATCTCGCGGCCGTGCAGGGTCCCCAGACAGGTTCCGGGTTACAGGGCCCGCCGCGCGCGCCCTACCCCGACACCGCGACCAGGCTTTCCAGCTTCTCGGGATCGTCCTGCAGGGCTTTCGACGGGCCGTCATAGACGACGCGGCCGCGGTCGAGCACGACGGTGCGCTCGGCGAAATTGAGCGCGATCGCGCTGTTCTGCTCGACCAGCACCATGGCGACGCCGGCCTCGTCGCGCAGCGCCGCCAGGATGCGCACCAGCTCCTCGACGATGACCGGTGCCAGGCCCTCCGTCGGTTCGTCCATGAGGAGAATCCGCGGGTTCGCCATCAGGGCGCGGGCGATCGCCAGCATCTGCTGCTCGCCAACGTGGTGAAGCGCTTCACCTTAATCCACATAGCCGGTTACTGCTCTGACAGCATGAATCCATTAGTCGCGCCACCGCCTTTACAGACACCCTCACATCAGGTATTCCTCAACGATAAGGACTGTGACCAACCCGCAAACTGATTGCGCGCCTTTTCTTGGCGGCGTCAGTTTTGAATCGAAATCAATGAAAGATCATCTCCCGGCTAATCATGGATTGCCCGCGGCTGTTCTGAACTCAAAATTAATTCACCGCCGGCAAAACGAAATTTCCCTAACTGATGCTCAATTCGAGGCTCTGAGCGCCGGAGTAGCATCGGGCAAAAACATTCTGCTAGTGTCGCCTACATCTACTGGGAAAACCGAAGTAGGCTTAATTGGAATAGCGACATGGTTGACAGGTTCTGAATCTATGACAAAGCGAGCTGTCTACTTGGTTAGTCATCGCGCTTTAGCTAGACAAAAATTTAACGAGCTTAACACGCCAGATATTCTAGAAACATTCTCTCTCGATCAGTCTGAGCTAGCTATGTCAAATGGAGATCTTTCCATTGATGGACATGGTGTTCCGCTTGAAGAGCCCCTTTCGGCTCGACTATTGATAGCTACATATGAGAAGTTCTTGGCACTTCTTTCGTCAAGCGGACTAAGACAAGATATGACTCACTATTGTATAGTGGCGGACGAGTTTCAGTTAATTGCCGACTTAACGCGCGGACAGGATGTAGAAATTTTGTTTACAGCCATTAAACAAGCTAAGATCGGACAATTTATTGGTCTTTCAGCCGTACTAGACAATTCCGACCTAGTTACCCTTTCTGACTGGATGGGCGCCGAACCGACTATTGTTCTAGATCGTGAAATCCCTCTCTCCTACGAACTACGTATTCCTTCGGCAACATATGTTTGGACCACAGATGGGCCAGAACAGCCTGCCGAAGAACCACCTCGACCGAACCGCGATCCTATTTCAATTTTAGCCGACCTAGAGGAGGATCACGCTCGCAATTTTCCCGTCGCTGTATTTTGCATGACTAAAGCCCGGGTAGAGGAGTTAGCCAGGAATTGGAGCGCAATTAGAAAGATTGGAGACGAGGCTGCCCCGCTTCAACCCGACTTATTTGAAGAACCCACCGCTCTGTCCGAAGCACTAGCGATGTACATACCTCGTGGATTCGCTATGCACACTGCAGATTTGATAGAGGGCGAACGCGCTCTCGTAGAGAGCGCTCTGGATGACGGTAAATTGCCGGTGATTTTTGCTACAACTACCTTGGCACAAGGACTCAACTATTCCTTCAAAACTGTTATTTTTGACAAGTGGGCGCGGTACAATTTTGCTCGACGACAATCCGAGCCCATCAAGCCGAGCGAATTCCACAACATCGCTGGTCGCGCAGGGCGGCTTGGGCGGATGGAAGGCAACAGTCATGGTCGAGTCATTTTTGTAGTGGAAACACGAGCCGAACGCTCGGCTGCAACCCGCTACCTTTCGACAGAATTTGATCGGAGCATAACAGGTCGACTTGATCCGTCCCGATTTGATCAAGTGGCCCTTCAACTGCTTGCATCCGGGATTGTCAAGTCGAGGGATGAATGCTTGCAACTGTTGCAACAATCACTGAGTGGCTATATCGCGCAGGAAGCGGGGTCTGGACAAGACGAACTATGGGAACAGCGCCTCGATGAAGCGCTCCGGAAACTCATTGACTGGGGGATGCTTACCTAAAATGTCAGACCTGTCTGTAACTGATGTTGGTAGAGCAGTAGCAAGGTCGGGGCTGCTGCCTACGACTGCAGCGCGTCTTTTGGAGTATTTTCGGTCATATCTGATGCCGCTTACCGAATTTTTGGAAAAAGTGGCTATTGCCGACGACGATGAGGGCGAATGGGCTTCACTAGAACGAGCTAACGAGGACCTAGCCTTTGTTTTCTTTCATATGTGCTATTCTTCACCGGAATTCGGAGAGGGAGACATTCCAGCGAGAAGGTTCTTACCTTACCCACTAAGCGAGCGCCGAGAAAGCGAGAGGGCTCGCCGCTTGCAGCAATACCTTTCTGTGCAGCCCTGGGATCAAAATGTATTGGCGGTAAATGCAGCAGACATTTCGACCGATTGGATATTGGGCGTCCCGCTTTCGGACTTGGAAAGCCGGTATGAGAATCTCCGTGGAGGAATGATCCGCGACATGTTGCGAACGGCAAGTAGTCATCTCAGCGGCTTAGCCGATATCTTGGCAGCAGCGACCAGTTCCGTAGCTGATGATGAACACTCGGCTGTTTTCGCATGGAGTGTGGGAGACCAGCGGACAGGGATGCTTCGGTTAATTCGGCGCCTTCGGCAAAATGCGATTCAGGCATTGGTTGGAGTTTCAGATGATATCTTGTGGATGGCGGACGTTGTTGATTCGAATGGAGACCGGCTCATTCAAAGGCGTCTGGCTATGGATTTGCGAAGGGAGGGAATAAAACATTTGGAAGATATGCTTGATCGAGGTCGCACTGATGTACTCCTGCAAGTGATGGGCCGAACACAGGAGACGGAATCGCAAATTTCGAGGATAAGACAAGCAGCGGAACGTGCGCGATTGGAGCGGACAGAAAGAAACCGGGCGCGTATTGAGCGGCGGCTTCCCGATTGCCAAACATTGATTTCCAGATATTTTGATGCGAGCGGAAAGCAGTTCGAGAAGAGTTTGGAAGATTGCCTTGATTGTTTAGAAATCAAAATTATTGGTAGAGATGATGACGAAAGAAATAAACCAAGATACCCAGATTTTGTGGTCGAATACGGATCGGGGAACGTCATTGTAATTGAGTGTAAATCATCCGCGATTGGTAAGGATATTGACTTTAAGTCTGCCACTGATGTTGCGGGAAAAGCTGCACCCCATGCCCTTGCTAAGAATCACCTCGTCACTATTTGCCAAAAGTACGTTAGCACGGATGTTCCGAGAAAAATTGAGACGCAAGCCAATCTTTCGGTCGTAAATGCTGAGGATCTTGGACTTGCAATGGCATATCTTAAAACAAACTCGATCAGCATTGAAAGGTTTATGAATTGGTTAAGCACTCCGGGGCAGCCAAGAGCTGACGAATTGTTTGGCACTTAGCAATTTACAGTTCATGCTCGAAATTGGCTGTAGATGCGGGTTCCAGGGCACGCAGCGGCTGGCACCCTACCCCGACACCGCGACCAGGCTTTCCAGCTTCTCCGGATCGTCCTGCAGCGCCTTCGACGGGCCGTCGTAGACGACGCGGCCGCGGTCGAGCACGACGGTGCGCTCGGCGAAGTTGAGCGCGATCGCGCTGTTCTGCTCGACCAGCACCATGGCGACGCCGGCCTCGTCGCGCAGCGCCGCCAGGATGCGCACCAGCTCCTCGACGATGACCGGCGCCAGGCCCTCCGTCGGCTCGTCCATGAGGAGAATCCGCGGGTTCGCCATCAGGGCGCGGGCGATCGCCAGCATCTGCTGCTCGCCGCCGGAAAGCTGGTTGCCGTCGTTGTTCAGCCGCTCTTCCAGGTTGGGAAACAGCCGGAATATCCGCTCTTCCGTCCAGTCCTCCGCACCGTTGCCCGTTCCGCCGCCCCCTCCGCTTCCGGGCCGCGCGCCGATCTCCAGATTCTCCCGCACGGTGAGCGACGGGAAGATCTCGCGCTCCTGCGGGACGTAGCCGACGCCAGCGACCGCCCGGCGGTGGACCGGCAGGCGCGAGATATCCTGCCCGGCGAAGCGGATCGCGCCGCCGTGCAGCGTCGTGTGGCCCATCACCGTCGCCAGCAGCGTCGTCTTGCCGACGCCGTTGCGGCCGATTACGGCGACGCTCTCCCGGTCGCCCAGCGCGAGCGACAGGTCCTCCAGCACCCGGGTCGCCCCGTAGCCGGCGGTCACCGCGTCGAGGGCGAGCAGCGGCTCAGCCATGGCCCTGACCCTGACCGTGACCGTGCCCGTGGCCCAGATAGACGGCGCGGACCCGTTCGTCCGCGGCGATCTCGTCCGGCGCGCCGGAGGCGAGGACCGCGCCGGAGACCAGCACGGTGATCCGTTCGGCGAAGCGGAACACGACGTCCATGTCGTGCTCGATGATCATGATGGCGATATCCGCCGGCAGCGCCGCGATGGCGTCGAGGATGATGTGGGATTCGGCGCCGGGCACGCCGGCCGAGGGCTCGTCGAGCAACAGCACCCGGGGCTCCAGCGCCAGCGCAATCGCGATCTCGACCAGCCGCTGGCGGCCGTAGGGCAGCTCGTCGATCGTCTTGCCGGCGTCGTCCTGGAGCTGGACCATCTCGACCAGCCGCTCGGCCTCGGCGACGACCTCGGGCCGGCTGCCGACCGGGCGGAACAGGCCGGTCGCCACGCCCATGCGCTCGGCGACGGTGAGGTAGATGTTCTCCAGCACCGTCAGGCCGTTGAACAGGGTGTTGATCTGGAAGGTGCGCACCAGGCCGCGCTTGACCCGCTCGTGCTCGGCCAGCCCGGCGATGTCGCGGCCGTCGAGCAGGACCGCGCCGCCGGTCGGCGGCAGCGCACCGGTCAGCAGATTGACGAAGGTCGTCTTGCCGGCGCCGTTCGGCCCGATGACGGCGTGGCGCGCGCCGGGCTCGAGCGCAAAATCGATGTCCTTCGCCACCACCAGGGCGCCGAAATTCTTGCACAAGCCTTTCGTCTCGAGGACGGCGGTCATGCGCTGCGCTCCCGGAAGCGGCGGATCAGGGGGTCGAACACGCCGAGCAGGCCGCGCGGCGCGAACAGCACGGTCACGACCAGAGCGACGCCGACGACCAGTTCCCAGTAGGGCGGATCGGTGCCGAGCACGGTTTCGGTCAGGTTCTCCAGGATGGTGAACACGGTGACGCCGATGAAGGCGCCGTAGAGCCGCCCCGTGCCGCCCAGGATCAGCATGATCAGGATGTTGCCCGACATCTCGAACTCGTAGACGCCGATCGTGATGTTGCCCTGGACCTGGACCCAGATCGCGCCGGCGACGCCGGCGATCATCGCCGCGATGACATAGACATGGCGCATGCGCTGCTGCACCGGCGTTCCGATGGCGTGCATGCGCCGGACATTCTCGCGGATGCCGACCAGCGAGCGGCCGAACGGCGCGTGGACGACGGTGCGCGCGACGAGAAAGCCGAGGACCAGGAAGGCGAAGGCGTACCAGTAGTTCGTCGTGTAGTAGAGCACGTCGAACGGGAACAGGCCGAGGATGGCGCTGTTCTCGAAATTGATGCCGTCGAAGCCGCCGGTGATGTCGTCCAGGTCCTTGGCGAGCTCGTAGAGGATGATCCCGAGCGCCATGGTCAGCATCAGCAGCGTGAGTTCCCGGGTGCGCAGGATGATCCAGCCCGAGACCCAGCCGAGCAGCCCGGCGGTCACAGCGCCGAGCGCGAGGGCGGAAATCGGCTCCTGCCAGCCGGCGTCGGCGAGGAGCGCGGCCGTGTAGGCCCCGGTGCCGAAAAAGGCCGCGTGGCCCAGCGAGACGATCCCGGCATAGCCGACGATCAGGTCGAGGGAGATCGCGAACAGGATCAGCACCAGGATCTGGGTCGCCAGCAGCCGGTAGCCGGGGAACAGGAAGTAGACGGCGATCGCGATCGCCCAGGGCAGCAGCTCGATCGCGCGGAAGCGGTGGGCGCGCAGCAGGGCGGCGGCTGCTCCGCCATTCGTTCGGGCGGTTGCGGCGGTCACGTCAGGCCTTCCCGAGCAGGCCGTGCGGCCGCCACAGCAGCACGATGAAGGTCACGCCGTAGATGAAGAAGCCGCCGCCCTCGGGCAGGAAATACTTGCCGGCGAAATCGATGATGCCGAGCAGCAGGGCGGCAACGAAGGTGCCGCGGATGTTGCCCAGCCCGCCGACCGCCACGACGATCAGGAAGATCACCAGATACTCGAAGGCGAACACCGGCTTCAGCCCGCCGAGGATCTGGATGCCCAGGCCGCCGCCCAGCGCCGCCATGCCGCTGCCCAGGGCGAAGATGATCGTGAACAGCCGGCCGGTCGGGATGCCGCAGGATTCGGCCATGCGCCGGTTGTCCACCGCAGCGCGGACCTGGGCGCCGATCTTCGTGCGCTCAAGGCCGAAGAACAGCGCCGCCACGATGGCGCCGCCGGCGACGATCATGAAGGCGCGGTAGACCGGGATGCTCTTGAAGCCGAGATCGATATCGCCGAGCAGCATTTCCGGCAGCAGGATATTCTGCGGGTCCGGCCCCCAGACGAAGGAGACGCCGGCGACCGAGGCGAAGACGATGCCGATGGTGAACAGCACCTGGTCCAGCTCCGGCCGGCCGTAGACGTGGCGGTAGAGCAGCCGGTCCATCACCGCGCCGAGCGCCGCGACGAGGAAGAAGGCGATCACCAGGGCGAGCAGGTAGGGCACCCCCATCGGCGTCACCAGCTTCACCGTGATGTAGCCGCCGACCATGGCGAAGGCGCCGTGGGCCAGGTTGACGAAGCCCATCAGCCCCATCGTGATCGACAGGCCGACCGAGATGATGAACAGCAGCATCGCGTAGGCCAGGCCGAACACGAGGATCGTGGTGGCGATGTCGAGGGCTGCTGCCATTAACGATGATGCAGGTTGGAGCGAGGACGAGTGGGTGCCCGTCGAATCGACTGGTGCGGTGCGCGGAGCCGGTTCATCGGCGAGGGTGTGCCCGCATCCTTCGATATGCCGCTTCGCGGCTACTCAGGATGAGGAGCAAGGGAAATTCCCCGATCAATCCCCTCATCCCGAGTAGGCCCGCAGGGCCATATCGAGGGACCGACGACCCGTCGAGCGAGCCGCCGAACCGACGGATGCACACCGAACCGCTACTTACCGCAGCGGCCGATCTTCAGCTCCTTGCACTTGTCCTTCACGGCCTCGAAGGTCTTCAGCTTCTTCTGCCGCAGCATGCCCTTGTCCTCGTAAACCTGAGCGACATAGACATTCTGGACGATTTCGCGGGTTTCCGGATCGATCGTGATCGGGCCGCGCGGACTGTTGAAATGCCAGCCCTTCAAGGCGCCGATCGCACTGTCGGCGGTGATTTTGCCGCCCTTGGCCGACTTGATGATGTGGAACACCGCGGCCATGCCGTCATAGCCGCCGACGCCGACGAAATCCGGCGTCGACTTGGCGCCGTAGGCCGCTTTCCAGGCCTTGACGAACGCCTGGTTTTCCGGCGTCGCCAGATCGGCATGGTAGTGGTGCGCCGTGATCACGCCGACCGCCGCCTTGCCCATGCCCTGGAGCTGCGTGTCCTGGGTGATGTCCCCGGGGCCGATCAGCTTGACGCCGGCCTTGCGCATGCCGAGCGACAGGTAGGTCTTGGCGACGCCCGCGGCATGGTTGCCCGCCGGCACGAAGACGTAGAAGCAGCCCGGCTTCTTGTCCTTCACCCGCTGGAAGAAGGGCGTGAAGTCCGGCGCCTCGCGCGGGCCGCCCATCGGGATCGAATCGATCACCTTGCCGCCGGCGCCCTCGAAGCCGCGCGCGAAGGCGGCGACGCTGTCCTTGCCCGGCGGATAGTTGGTGTAGCCGGAAATCGCCGTCTTGCAGCCCATTTCCTTCGCGGCGTGCTCGCCCATGATGTAGCCGGCCTGCCACATGGTGAAGGACACCCGCGCGATGTTCGGCGACAGTTTGGTGATAAACGCCGTGCCGGCATTCATGATGACGAACGGCACCTTGGCCGCCGTCACCAGCGGCGCGATCGACATGGCGTTGGGCGAAAAGATGACGCCGCCGAGGATTTCGACCTTCTCGCGCGCGATCAGCTCCTGCGCCGCCGCCTTGGCGATCGGCCCGCCGGGCCGCTTGGAATCGCGCACGATCAGCTTGATCGTATCGCCGCCCAGATCCTTGGCGTGCAGCTTCATATAGAGCCGCGCGCCCTTTTCCATCTGGTCGCCGAGCTGCGCCGCGCCGCCGGATTTCGGCGCGATGAAGCCGACCTTGATCTCCCGCGCCTCGGCGGTCGCCGCAAAGGCGACGGCGCCGGCGAGGATGAGTCCGGTGGTGTGTTTCAACATGACAATCCTCCCTTCGGATTCTGTTGAACGGACAGCCTAGCGGAATCCGCTACTTTCCGCACCGGCCGATCTTCAGCTCCTTACACTTGTCCTTGACCGCCTCGATGGTCTTCAGCGTCTTGTGGCGCAGGGTGCCGTTATCGTCGACGACCTCGGCGACGTAGATGTTCTGGACGATGTCGCGCGTGACCGGGTCGACCATGATCTTCCCGCGCGGGCTGTCATGGGTCCAGCCCTTCAGCGCCGCGATCGCGCCGGCGGCGGTGATCTTCCCGCCCTTGGCCGACTTGATGATGTGGAACACCGCGGCCATGCCGTCGTAACCGCCGACGCTGACGAAATCGTTCACCGCATCCTTGCCGTATTCGGCCTTGAACGCCTTGCGGTAGGCGGCGTTGACCGGATTCTCGAGATCGGCGTGATAGTGGATGGCGATGGTCGTGCCGGCGATGGCCGGGCCGATGCTCTGCAATTGCAGGTCGTGGGTGAGATCGCCGGGGCCGATGAACTTGATGCCGGCCTGCTTCATGCGCAGGGCGAGATAGGTCTTGGACGCCCCCGCGGCATGGTTGCCGCCCGGCACGAAGACGTAGAAGCAGTTCGGCTTCTTGTCCTTCACCCGCTGGAAGAAGGGGGTGAAGTCGGGCGCCTCGCGCGGGCCGCCCATCGGGATCGAATCGATCACCTTGCCACCGGCGCCCTCGAAGCCGCGCTTGAAGGCGGCCACGCTGTCCTTGCCCGGCGGATAGTTGGTGTAGCCGGAAATCGCTGTCTTGCAACCGAGCGCCGTCGCGGCGTGCTCGCCCATGATGAAGCCGGCCTGCCACATGGTGAAGGAGACCCGGGCAATGTTCGGCGACAGGGTGGTGATCCAGGAGGTGCCGGCGTTCATGACCACGAACGGCACCTTGGCGGCGGTCGCCAGCGGCGCGATCGACATGGCGTTGGGCGAGAAAATGACGCCGCCCAGGATCTCGACCTTCTCGCGCGCGATCAGCTCCTGCGCCGCCGCCTTGGCGATCGGCCCGCCGGGCCGCTTCGAATCGCGCACGATCAACTTGATCGTATCGCCGCCCAGCTCCTTTTCGTGCAGCTTGATGTAGAGCCGTGCGCCCCTTTCGAGCTGCTCGCCGAGCTGCGCCGCGCCGCCGGATTTCGGCGCGATGAAGCCGACCTTGATTTCGCGCGCCTCGGCCGCCGCCGCCAGCGCAATGCTGCCGGCAAGGATCGTTGCTGTCGTGAACCTGAACATGCGATTCCTCCCTTCGGTTCCGGCGGCCGGATCGGCACTGCCGTCCGCGCCGCCGCATCACTGGCCTTTTCTACGGTCCGAACCGCCCGCACGGCAAGCCGCTATCCGGGCCGGGCTGTTGCCGGATCGCGCTGCGGTGTTAGAAACAATCCATCCGGCACCTGCCAGGAGGACGCCATGAGCGACCGGAAGACAGCGCTTGTCGTCAGCGCCCACGCAGCGGATTTCGTCTGGCGCTGCGGCGGCGCGATCGCCTTGCACCAGGACAAGGGCGTCGACGTCACGATCGTCTGCCTGTCGTTCGGCGAGCGCGGCGAGAGCGCCCGATTGTGGAAGCAGGAGGGCGCGACGCTGGAGACGGTGAAGGCCGTGCGACGCGGGGAGGCGGAGAGGGCCGCAGACGTGCTGGGCGCCAACGACCTGATCTGCTTCGATCTGGGCGACTATCCCCTCACGCTGGACGAGGACGCGAAATACCGGCTGGTCGACGTGCTGCGCGCCGTGCAGCCGACCTTCATCCTGACCCACTCGAAATACGATCCCTACAACACGGACCATATGGCGACCATGGCCTTCACCATGGAGGCGCGGATGATCGCCCAGGCCTGGGGCCACAATCCGGGCGAAAAGGTGCTGGGCGCGCCGCAGATGTACCTGTTCGAGCCGCACCAGACCGAGCAGATGGGCTGGGTGCCCAACCTGTTCCTCGACATCACGCCGGTCTGGGAGAAGAAGCGCGCCGCCATCGAGTGCATGGAGGGCCAGCACCACCTCTGGGCCTATTACACCAACGTCGCGGAGAACCGGGGCAACCATTTCCGGCGCAACTCCGGCGGCATGGCCGGCGGGCGGGACTGCAAATATGCCGAGGGCTTCCAGGCCGTCTTCCCGCGCTGCGTGGACGAACTGCAATGAGCGGGGTCGTCGTCCGGAGCATCGAGCGGGCCGATCCCGCGGTCATCGCGGCGCTCGGCGAGTGCGGCGTCGCGACGGTCCACGAGGCCCAGGGGCGCACCGGCCTGCTCGCCTCCGCCATCCGGCCGATCTATGCCGGCGCGGCGGCGGCGGGGTCGGCAATCACCATCCTCGCGCCGCCGGGCGATAACTGGATGGTCCATGCCGCCATCGAGCAAGTGCAGCCCGGCGACATGCTGGTCCTCGCCGTGACCTCGCCGTCCGACGCCGGCTATTTCGGTGACCTGCTGGCGACCTCCGCCCGGGCCCGCGGCGCGGCCGGGCTGGTGGCCGATACCGGTGTGCGCGACGTCAGGGATCTGACCGCCATGTGTTTCCCGGTCTGGTCGAGGGCGGTGTGCGCCCAGGGCACGGTGAAGAAGACGCCCGGCTCGGTCAACGTGCCGGTGGTCTGCGCCGGCGCGCCGGTCGGGCCCGGCGACGTCGTGGTGGGCGACGACGACGGCGTCTGCATCGTCCGGCGCCAAGAGGCCGCCGACGTGCTCAAGAAGGCGCAGGCCCGAATCGCCAGCGAGGAGGAGAAGCGGCGACGCCTGGCGGCCGGCGAACTGGGGCTCGACATGTACGACATGCGCGGCGACCTCGAAGCCGCCGGGCTGAAATATGTCTGATTCCGTATCGGGCGGGGTGCGCTGCCTGTGGATGCGCGGCGGCACGTCGAAGGGCGGCTATTTCCTCGCCGGCGACCTGCCGGCCGACCCGGCGGCGCGCGACGCCTTCCTGCAACGGGTCATGGGCTCGCCCGATCCGCGCCAGATCGACGGCATGGGCGGCGCCGACCCGCTGACCTCGAAGGTTGCCGTGGTCTCGCCGTCGGAGCGCGCCGGCGTCGATGTCGACTATCTCTTCCTTCAGGTGAGTGTCGACGAGCCGCTGGTTTCCGATGCCCAGACCTGCGGCAACATCCTGGCCGGGGTCGGCCCCTTCGCCATCGAGCGCGGGCTGGTGCCGGCGCGCGACGGCGAAACGCCGGTGACGATCCATCTGGAGAATACCGGGCAGACCGCGGTGGCGACGGTGCAGACGCCGGGCGGTGCGGTCTCCTATGCCGGCGACGCGCGGATCGACGGCGTGCCGGGTGCCGCCGCGCCGGTGCCCCTGCAGTTCCGGGACACCGCGGGCGCGACCTGCGGCGCGCTGCTGCCGACCGGCCGGGCGTGCGACCGGGTCGACGGGATCGAGGTGACGCTGATCGACAACGGCATGCCCTGCGTCGTGCTGCGCGCGGCGGACGCCGGGATCGCCGGCACGGAAAGCCGCGCGGCGCTCGACGCCGACGCGGCGCTGAAGATCCGGCTCGAGCGCCTGCGCCTGGCCTGCGGCCCGCTGATGAATCTGGGCAATGTGGTGGCGAAGACCGTGCCGAAAATGACCATGGTGAGCGCACCGCGGAACGGCGGCGCGATAACCACAAGGACCTTCATCCCGCACCGCTGCCACGCCACCATCGGCGTGCTCGGCGCGGTCAGCGTCGCCACGGCCTGCCTGCTGCCGGGGTCGCCCGCCGCCGCCCTCGCCGGCCTGCCGCCGGGCAACCCGAAGACCCTGGCGATCGAGCACCCCTCCGGCGAAACCTCGGTGATCGCCGCGCTGGCCGACGACGGCAGCGTCGCTTCCGCGGCCGTCCTGCGCACCGCCAACAAGCTGATGGACGGCACGGTCTTTGCAGGCTAGCACGGGCGCGCCCGCTGCAAACCGTCCGAAAGACCGTCGCCCATGACCCGCATCGCCATTCAATTCAGCCTGTTCTCCGCCTTCTACTCGCCGCTCATCGCCACCATGGCCGGCGGATTCCTGGCCGAGGAGGGGTTGGAGGCCGACTGGTCGGTCTCGCCGCCCGGCGTTTCCGCCATCGCGGCGCTGAAGGACGGCTCCGCCCATGTCGTCCAGTCGGCGCTCAGCCAGGCTTTCGGGCCGCTCTCGAAGGGTGAGGATCCCGGCGTCGTTCATTTCGCCCAGATCAACGAGATGGACGGCTTCTTCCTGACCGGGCGCGACCCGGACCCCGACTTTGCCTGGAGCAAGCTGGAGGGGGCGGAGGTCGTGCTGTTCGGCGGCGGCCAGCCGCTCGCCATGTTCAGGTTCGCCTGTCACAGGGCCGGCATCGATTTCGCGAAGCTGAAGGCGATCCATCCCGGCAACGCCGCCGACATTGACCGGGCCTTCCGCGACGGGCAGGGCGCCTACGTCCAGCAACAGGGGCCGTTTCCCCAGCAGCTCGAAGCCGACGGCGTCGGCCATGTCGTCGCCCAGGTCGGGCTGCAGGTCGACCGCTGCGGCTTCTCCA
Organism: Alphaproteobacteria bacterium; assembly: GCA_022824105.1. Classification (GTDB taxonomy): domain Bacteria; phylum Pseudomonadota; class Alphaproteobacteria; order Bin95; family Bin95; genus Bin95. The sequence goes on along the minus strand of JAJEAZ010000215.1, from coordinate 4,467 downwards.
GCCTGTGCGCCCGCCCGGACTGGCTGGACACCGATATGGCCCGGGCCTTCACCCGCGCCTACCGCAAGGCGCGCCTGTGGCTCAACGAAACGCCGGCGGCGGCGGTTGCGCGCGCGGAGGCATCGTATTTCCCGGAGATCGACCTGCCGGTGCTCGAACGCTGCATCGCGACCTACCAGCGGCTCGGCTGCTGGGCGCCGCATATCGAGATCACGCCCGAGGCCTTCGCGGCGACGCTCGACATCTACGAATACAACGGCCTGATCGGCGAGCGTTTCGCCTACGACCGGGTCTGCGCCGCACCGCCGGAGGGCTAGGGCCGATGTCCCGCTACAGCGAAGTCGATCTCGACAATCTCACCGCGGAACAGCGGGCGGTGGCCGACGCGATCGCCGGCGGGCCGCGCGGTTCGCTGCGCGGGCCGTTCGTGCCCTGGCTGCTCAGCCCGGGGATGGCCGATCCGGCGCAGCGCCTCGGCGCCTTCCTGCGCTTCCGTACCGTCCTGCCGCCGCGGCTCAAGGAACTGGCGATTATCTTCACCGCCCGTTGGTGGGACGCCGGCTTCGAATGGAGCGTCCACGCGAAGCTGGCGCTGGAGGCGGGCCTGCCGCGCGATGCCGTCGAGGCCATCGCCCGCGGCGACGCGCCGGACTTCGCCGGCGAAGACGAGGCGCTGATCTACGGGGCCTGCCGGGAAATGTACGAGACGCGGCGCTTCTCCGACGAAACCTTCGCCGCGCTGAAGGCGTTGCTCGGGCCGCAGGGCGTCGCCGAACTGGCCGGCCTGCTCGGCTACTACGCCCTGGTCTCGATCACCCTCAACGCCTTCGAGGTGCCGGCCCTGGACGACGAAGCGGTTCCGGAACTCGCCGCAATCGTCCGGTAGCCCGGCCGGCTCAGAACAGGCGGCCGCCGTCCGGCACCTTCCGGTCGACGCCGATCAGGACGACCTCGCCGTTTTCGTCCGGGAAGCCGAGCACCAGGATCTCCGACCTGATGTTGGCGATCTGTTTGGGCGGGAAATTGAGTACCGCCGCCACCTTGCGCCCGACCAGTTCCTCCGGCCGGTAGTGCGCCGTGATCTGGGCCGAGGATTTGCGCGTGCCGATGGCCGGCCCGAAATCGACGATCAGAATATAGGCCGGCTTGCGCGCCTTCTCGAAGGGCTCTGCGGTCAGGACCGTGCCGACCCGGATATCGACCTTCTCGAAGTCCGCCCAGGAGATGGTGTCTGCGATGGCGCTCATGGGTGCGTTATAGCAGCCCCGCCGGCCGGGCCGGCGCTGCCTTCGCCGCACCCCTTCGGGAAATCCGGGGCGGGATCAGGCGGCCGGGGCCGGGTCGGCGTCGAGATCGCCCGGATTCGCCTCGGGATTCGCCTCAGGGCCCGCCTCGCGGCGTCGGCGGTCGAACGGCGAGCGCATCGTGGCGAACTGCTCGGCCCGCCTGAGGTTGCGGTCGAGCGCCGCCATGGTCTTCGCCATATCCTCGCTGTCGTCGCGCAGCCAGACCTGAACGGTCGCCGCGAAGACGACCGCAAGGCCCTTGACGCGCAGACCGCCGAGCCAGCCGGCCGTGCTTATGCCCGCGGCCTCCAGCATCCAACGCATGGAGCGCAGGAGGCGGCAGCCGCCGCACAAGATTTCCGTTATGCCGCCGCTCCCGGCGTCGCGCACCACGGCGCGGATGCCGTCCTTGTAGGGATTGAGCGCATCGAAGCGCTGCATCAGGATATCGAACAGCCGGTCGCGGTACGACGACTCCTCGTCGGCGGACTTCTGCGCCCCCGTCAGCACCATCCGGTCGATATGGCGGAAGAGGCCGTCGAGCAGCGCTTCCTTCGAGGCGTAGCGCGCGTGCAGATCGGCCAGCGACAAGCCTGCCTCTTCGGCGATATCGGCCAGCCGTGTCCGGCGCCAGCCGACGCCGGCGGCTGCCCGCATCGCGGCGGCGTAGAGGTCGCTGTCGGCAATGTTCTCCTGGGCCATCGGTCGCTCCCTGAAACTGCCGGGGAACATCCCCGTCTCACGTCGCGGATGCCGCAGTATACACGATTGCCCGCCTCGGCGGTTTCAATTCTTCGGCGATTGTGCGACCTTGGCCGCCGTCTTTCACACTGCGGCTCCCGCCTGACCGGGCGCAGGCGGGCAACACGGACCATCGCCATGCACCGGTCCCGGCCCGGACGTTTCCTGCGACAGCGCGAACCGGCGCCTTGCGTGTCGGTCGAGGAGGAGCGCGACCTCGCCAGGCGCAGCCAGGCCGGCGACCGCGAGGCCTCGGACCGGCTGCTGCGCGCCCACCTGGCCTTCATCGTCAGCATCGCCCGGAAATACCGGCGCTACGGCGTGCCGATGAACGACCTGGTGCAGGAAGGCTCCATCGGCCTGCTGCACGCCATCCGCAAATTCGATCCGTCTGCCGGCGCCCGGCTTTCGACCTACGCGCGCTGGTGGGTGCGCGCGGCGATCCAAGACCACGTGGTGCGCTCCTGGTCGCTGGTGCGGATCGGCACAACGGCGGCGCAAAAGGCGATGTTCTTCCACCTGCGCCGCAAGATGGCGGAGTTCCGGGGCGGGTCCGACGCCATGACCACCGACGCCATGACCGAGGACCGGCTGCGCCCGGTGGCGCGGAAATTCGGCGTGCCGCTGAAAGAGGCGATGGCGCTGGCCCGGCGGGCGGCGGAGAAGGACCGGTCGCTCAACCAGCGCGTGCGCGCCGGCGAGCCCGACGAGTGGGGCGACCGCCTGGCCGACGAGCGGGAAAGCCCGGAAGAGGCCGCGGCCGGCGCGAGCGCCGAGCGGTTCCGCCGCGGCCTCGTCGCCAAGGCGCTCAAGTCGCTGAGCGGCCGGGAGCGCGCCATTATCGCCGGGCGCTTCATGGCCGAAACCCGCAGGACCCGCGGCGCCCTCGCCGCCGATCTCGGCATCTCGCGCGAACGGGTCCGGCAGCTCGAAATCGCCGCCCTCGAAAAGCTGCGCCGCCTGATCGGCCGCAAGGGCTGGGAGGCGATTTAGGTTCGGGGACGGGCCGCCTCAGCGCCGCGCGGCGAAGAATTGCTTCAGCAGCGCGGCGGCTTCGCGTTCGCCCAGTCCGTCGTAGATGTCCGGCCGGTGGTGGCAGGTCGGCTGGTCGAACAGCCGACCGCCGTGCAGCACCGCGCCGCCCTTCGGATCGGCCGCGCCGAAATAGAGGCGGTCGAGGCGGGCGAGTGCGATCGCGCCGGCGCACATGGCGCAGGGCTCCAGCGTGACGTAGAGATCGCAGCCGGTCAGGCGGCTCCGGCCGAGCGCGTCGGCGGCGCGCCGGATCGCCAGCATCTCGGCATGGGCGGTCGGGTCGCGCTGCGCCTCGGTCTCGTTGCCGGCCCGGGCGACGATCCGGCGCTCTGCGCGCAGCACGACAATGGCGCCGACCGGCACCTCGCCGCGCCGCGCCGCCGCCCGCGCCTCGTCGAGCGCCCGGTCCATCGGGCTGGCGCCGGGCGGCAGGGTTTCATCCGGGTTCGCGCTCATGTCCGTTCGTGGCGTCGCCGGCTGCCGCCGGTCAAGCCCTATCGTGCGGCGCCGGTGGCGGCGATGCGCCAATTCATCTGTGGTTCGCCCGGCCGGCCGGGTGGTAGGGACCGCGCGAACGGCTGAACGAGCGGAGTGCCGCGATGGCGCTGGATAGCGAAACGGTGCGCCGGATTGCGCATCTGGCAAGGGTGCGCGTCCCCGAGGCGGAGCTTGAGCCGCTTGCCGGGGAACTGACCAACATTCTGACCTGGGTCGAGCAGCTCGGCGAGGTCGACACGGAGAATGTCGCGCCGATGACCAGCGTCGTCGCGGTCCGCCTGCCGATGCGCGACGACAGGGTGGATGACGGCGGCGCGCCCGACGCGATCCTCGCCAACGCGCCGGACGGCGCGCCCGGCTTCTTCGCCGTGCCGAAGGTCGTCGAGTGATGGCCGGCCTGACCGACCTTACCCTGGCGGAAGGGCGGGCCGGGCTGGCGGCCGGCGACTTCACCGCAGAGGAACTGGCGCAGGCCCATCTCGACGCCGCCGAGGCGGCCCGGCCGCTCAACGCCTACATCACCGAATTGCCGGATCGGGCGCTGGACATGGCGCGCGCCTCGGACGCCCGCCGGGCGCAGGGGCGGGCCGGCCTGCTCGAAGGGCTGCCCGTCGCCGTCAAGGACCTGTTCTGCACCGAAGGCGTTCAGACCACCGCCGGCTCCCACATTCTCGGCGGGTTTACGCCGCCCTACGAATCGACCGTGACCGCCAACCTGTGGGCCGAAGGCGCGGTCATGCTCGGCAAGACCAACATGGACGAGTTCGCCATGGGCTCGTCCAACATCACCTCGCATTACGGCCGGGTCGAGAATCCGTGGCGCGCGACAGGCAGCAACCGGGCGCTGGCGCCGGGCGGCTCGTCCGGCGGCTCGGCGGCGGCGGTGGCGGCGCGGGCCGCGGCGGCG
>JAJEAZ010000319.1 GCA_022824105.1 Alphaproteobacteria bacterium | reverse complement strand
TTCCTTTCCGGGCGCATCGAGGCGCATGGCCACACGCGGCACCCAGTTTCGGGGCAGGCCCTCCAGAGGCCCGCGGACGACCCGGAAGCCGGCCCGGCGGAACAGCGGCTCGGTGCCGAAAAATGCGTTGTCGGCGCCGGTGCGCGCCTCGCCGGCGCGGGGATATGCCTCGACCGCCGGCGCGCCGCACTCGAAGGCGAATGCCGCCGCCGCCCGGATCAACGCCACCGCGACACCGCGCCCGCGGGCCGTCTTCCGCACGGTGACGCAGGGTATCGCCCAGACCGGGACCGCATCGACCGCCGGCGTCGCCCTGGAGGCGCAGACCCGGGCGAATGCCGGGCGCGGCGCGACGGCCGCCCACCCGACCGCCTCCTCCCCTTCGAAGGCGACCAGTCCGGGCGCCGGGCCGGCGCGCGCAAGTCCGGTCATGGCCGCGCGGCGGCGCGGACCCAGGGGCCCGCTTCCCGGCAAGGCCTCGAAATCCTTTGCCGCCAGCCTCGGATACATGCACCAGCAGGTGTTGCCCCAGCTTCCCCGAAGGACGCTTCCCAGCGCATCCATCAGCGCCGGCTCCAGCGGGCGGAAAGCCAGCGGCGGGCGGTCATCCTGCGGCATTGAGGGTTTCTCCGGTCTGCATCGCTCCGACCGCCTTTGCTGTCGCGTCGGGCGGTTTTGCCCTATATAGTGCATCCTGCTCTCGACCTCCCGTGGATATGGCATTTCGCTTCCATGCTGTCCCGCCTCCTCGGCCTGTTTTCCGCCAATATGGCAATCGACCTCGGCACAGCGAACACGCTGGTCTATGTCGAGGGGCGCGGCATCGTGCTCGACCAGCCTTCGGTCGTCGCCATCGGCCAGTACAAGGGGCGGAAGAAAGTCATCGCCGTGGGCGATCAGGCGAAGCAGATGATGGGGCGCACGCCCGGTTCCATCGAGACCATCCGGCCGCTTCGCGACGGCGTCATCGCCGACTTCGAGGTCGCCGAGGAAATGATCAAGCATTTCATCCGGCAAGTGCATAACCGGCGCGGCTTTGCGAGCCCGCAGATCGTGATCTGCGTGCCCTTCGGGTCGACCGCCGTGGAACGCCGGGCGATTCAGGAATCGGCCGAAAGCGCCGGGGCGCGGCGGGTGTTCCTGATCGAGGAACCGATGGCCGCGGCGATCGGCGCCGGGCTGCCGGTGACCGAACCGACCGGGTCCATGGTCGTCGATATCGGCGGCGGCACGACGGAGGTCGCCGTGCTGTCCCTCGGCGACATCGCCTATGCGAATTCGGTGCGCATCGGCGGCGACAAGATGGACGATGCGATCATCGCCTATATCCGGCGGCACCATAACCTCCTGATCGGCGAGGCGTCCGCAGAGGCGATCAAGAAGGAACTCGGCTCCGCGATCATGCCGACGGGGCCGGAGGAGCGGCAGATGCCGATCAAGGGGCGCGACCTCCTGAACGGCGCGCCCAAGGAAATCCTGATTACCGAGAGCCAGATTGCGGAGGCGCTGGCCGATCCGGTCGCGCAGATCATCGAGGCGGTGAAGGCGGCGCTGGAAAACACGGCGCCCGAACTCGCCGCGGACATTGTCGACCGCGGGATCGTGCTGACCGGCGGCGGCGGCCTGCTTGCCAATATCGACAAGGAGATCCGCAACGCGACCGACCTTCCGGTCTCGGTAGCCGAGGAACCGTTGTTCTGCGTCGCGCTGGGCACCGGGCGCTGCCTCGAACATATGGGAGCGCTGGAGCGGGTCCTGATCAGCTGAGGGAGACGCCCTTTTGCAGGAGCAGCGTGCGGGGCCGGAGGTCAAGGCCGAAACGCCAGTGCAGGCGACCCTGCGGCGGGCCATGTTCGCCCTGCTGGTGACAATTGCCCTCGGTGCGCTCGTGATCGGCAAGGCCGAGGTCTATGTCTTCGACTGGGTCAAGAGCGCCGTGGGGGACCTGCTGGCTCCTGTTCTGCACACCGTCACCGTGCCCGTTCGGGCCGCCCGCGACATCGGGAGCAATCTCGGCAGAATTACCGCTCTGACGGAGGAAAACGCCAGCCTCCGGGAGGAAAACGAACGCCTGCGTCAGTGGCAGGCGCTTGCACGGCGGCTTGACGGCCAGAACCGCGAATTGCGCCGGCTGCTGCGTTTCGACCCCGGCGAAGAGGTTCGCACGGTCGCCGCGCGCGTCATCGCCGACACTGGCGGACCCTATGCGCGCAGCTTGCTGATGGGCGCCGGCAGCCGTCACGGCGTTCGTGCGGATCAAGCGGTGATCTCCGGAGAAGGCCTGGTCGGGCGGGTCATGTCGGCCGGTCTGCGCAGCGCGCGCGTATTGCTGATTACCGATAGACGTTCGCATGTGCCGGTGCTGGCGGGGCCGCGTCGGGTACATGCCATTCTTGTCGGTGACAACGGCGCTCGCCCCTACCTGCGATTCCTGCCTCGGAATGCGGCTCTGGCCCCCGGCGATGTCATCGTCACTTCGGGCCGCGGCGGGGTATTCCCACCCGGTCTTCCCGTAGGCGACGTCGGCATTGCGATACCGTCCGGCGCCAGCATCGAAGTCGTGCCGCATGTGGACTGGACGCGCCTGGAGTTCGTTCGGGTGATCGATCGGGACACAGAGGGCTTCGCCGCCCCGGCGGAGGAATAGATGCTGGCGCGTCTGGACAGGGCGGCGCGCGCGGCGGTTCCGGCCGCCAGCATTAGCGTG
>JAJEAZ010000508.1 GCA_022824105.1 Alphaproteobacteria bacterium | reverse complement strand
GCGCGAGGTGTCGTGGCGGAAGGTGGCGGCGACGATCTTCTGGTTGCCGGCGCGCACCATCCGTCCCGTCTCGGGATCCTTCATGCGGGTCTCGGCGGCGTTCTTCTCGACCCAGGCGAGCGATGCCGCGACGGCCCGGTCGTGGACGTCCACGATGCGCTCGTCGCCGCCGACCAGCGCGGCGATGGAGACGGACTTGGGCGCCGAGAAGGTGAGGTCGCGGCCGGGGCGGTGGAGGCGTTCGCCGTCCCTGCCGCGGCGGCCGAGCTCGGTGCCGGAGCCGTCCGGCACCCTGCCTTCGAGCACGGCGCGGAAGGCAGCGGGATCGACCGGGCCCTTCAGCCCGAACTCTTCCGCCCCCCTGCCGGCCCAGGCGCTCGCTTCGCGGTGCTCGGGATCGTCCTTCGCGTAATAGCCGTCGCGCTCATAGTAGCTGGCGCCCTGGGCGGCCGAGGCGAGCGCCCCGATGGAGAGCATGTCAGGCCCAGTCGGAGACGCGGCCTGCGTCGGGGGCTGCGGCCTCCCCGTCTCCCGCTGCCGGCCTTCCGGCGGGCGGATCCTGCCGGTCGCCGCCGGTCTCCGGCGCCGCCTCCTCCTCCGCCTTGTCTTCGGGCGGGCCGTCTTCCGGCGCGGGATCGGACGGGGACGTCTGCCCGTTGGCCTCCGTTTCCGCGCTCCCGGCCGCTTCCGGCTGTAACGAAAGGTCGAGCTCGCCCTGGTGCGGGGCGGGACCCGGCCCGTCCTCGGGCGCCGGCAGCGCCGGACCGCCGGGTTCGCTTGCTTCGGCCGGGTCCGGGATCGTCATGGCGTCGTCGCCGCAAGGCGCGGCGTCCGCGTCTTCCGGTGCCCCGCCGACGCCGGCATCCACCGTGCCGTTGTCCTCGCGCGCCACGAACCGCGCCGCCGTCTTCGGCCGGGCGACGTAGTTCAGGCGGATGGCGGCGACCGGAAACGGGCCGGGGAACTTCAGATACCCCTCCAGGTTGGCGAGGCGCATGATCTCGGACGGCAGCGCCAGCGCCCTGAGCTCGCGGCGCGGCGTGAGGCTCACCCCGTCGCGGATGGTGTTGGCGCCGTAGGAATACCCTTCCGCCACCTCCTCGATCTCGCTCCTGCCCAGGCTGTCGGCCGACCATTGCGCCGTGTCGCGGTCGGGCGCCGCCAGCACCGCGCGGGTGCCGCAGAGCCCGGAGATCGTCTCCGCGCCGTTGCGGCCGTAGAGATCGCGCAGCGCCGAGGCGACCTGGACGCCCAGCACGAAGCAGCCGCCGAACTGGCGCGACTCGGCAAGGCCCGGTTGCAGGCTCGGCACCTGGTGCAGCGTCGGCAGCTCGTCGAGGATCACCCAGATGCGCCGGCCGTCGCTTTGCGCCAGCGACAACATCGCGTTGACCGCGATCTCCAGCCAGGTGGATATGAGCCCGCGCAAGGACGCATGCTGGTCGCCCCTGGACGTGAGGAACAGGAACCCGTCGCGGTCCTCGTGGGAGATCCACTCGCGGATCGAGAACGGCGTTCCCTCGTCGGGCAGGAACTCGAAGGCGGCGAGATTGGCGGTCAGCATGGCGCGCACCGAGAGCGCGGTCTTCGGGTTCTCGGGATCGACGATGGACTGCGCGACCGTGTCCTCCATCGCCTGGGCCAGCGCGGTGAGATCGGTCTTGAGCAGGTGGTCGACCAGGACCTTGTTGTCCGTCACCCCCTTCTCCCGCAGCACCCCGGCGCCGTTGGCGAAGAGCTGGCGCGCGGCCGTCACCCAGAAGGGATCGACCGTGTCCTTCTGCTGGGGAATGAGCGCCGCGGCCATCATGTCGAAGTCGCGGGGGTTCCTCGCCTCCAGGAAGGGCGACCAGCGCGGTGCCCTTGCGTCGAGCGGGTTCATCAGCACGTCGCGATCCTTGTCGAAGAAGGTCGCGGTGTAGCTCCCCATCTTGTCGTAGATCACGCAGCGCTCGCCGCGCGCGCGGATCTGCGCCACAAGGTCGGAGATCAGCACCGTCTTGCCCGAACCCGTGGTGCCCGAGACGATCGTGTGCTGGGTCTCGGTGCGCTCGGGATACGGGATGCCGGCGATCGAGTAGGGCCGGAGCCGCGCCGCGCCCGGCATCCTGTCCAACATCCGCAGATGCGGCGGCCGCACCCGGCGATGCAGTTCGGCGGCGGTGACGAGTTCCGCGCCCCTGATGCGCTTCTGGCGGCCGAGCTGCGCGCCGCGATACCAGAAGACGGCGAGGAAGATTGCAATCAGCCCGCCGCCCGCCTTGAAGCCCATCCAGGCGCTGGCGAACAGGTCCCGCTTGATCCGCTCGCGCGCCGCCAGCGCCGGCGCGGACATGACGATGTCGCGGATGGCGAGGATGCGCACCGTGCCGTCGGCGAAGCGGATTTCCTGGCCCGAGTCCGTTTGGTAACCCAACGCGAGCTTGGTCTCGGCGAGCGTCACCATGCCTGCCGCGTACCATTCCGCGCCCGTGGTGCGGTGCCACAGCGTCCAGGCCGGCACGGCGACGGTGGTGAAGGCGGCGAACAGCATGGCGGCCCGGAACAGCTGGCCCCACATGCGGATGCCGTGGAAGACCGTCTGCCCGCCCCGGAGCGTGCTGCCGCCGATGCCCCGGATCATCGCCGCCTCGCGGGCCGCGACACCTGGAGCCGGAGGCCGGCGAAGGGCGGGGCGAAGACGGCGGGGCCGGAGGATTCCCTTTTCCCGCCCGGACGGTATGATCGGAGGCCATGAACATGACACGAACACAAGGACACCAAGCTGGCACGCCGGCGAGACGGCCGACGACCCGGGTCGAGCGCCTCATCGTGCTCGGCGGCTTCGCGGTCGCGGCGCTCTGGACGGCGGTGGCGGCCATCCTCGGCACCGGCATGGACACGGTCGGCGCGGCATGGCTGGCGGCCGTCCTCTGGACCGTGCCGTCCTCGCTGGCGCTGGCGCTGCGGCGCGGCTTCGTCCACCGCGACTGGTCCGCGTTCGGCCGGAGCCCGCTGTCCGACGGGCGCGACGACCGGATGGACTGGGCGTCGAAGACCGGCCGCTACGCCTATCTGCGTGTCGCCGAGGAGCACCGCCGCCTGGCCCTCGGATACTGAAAGCGTCATCGCCGTCACGGCGAGGAGTCCTCCCAGCCCTTCTCGTTCCGCCTGGGGTTTCCGGCGGCACCGGGCGGGACATCGGGGAGGGCGTTCCTCGCGGTGCCGAACAGCTTGCCCGCCAGCCACTCGCCGGCCACCGGCAGGTTCTCCGTCACATGCCGCTCGAACGGCTTGTCCCTCTCGGCCTCGACCCCGGCGCGGCCTTCGGCGGTTTCCTGTCCCGTCACCGTCTGCCGCGCCTCGCGCGCCGCCTCCTTCATGACGAGATCGGTCTTCGTCTCGACCCGCTCCTCCATCGCCCGCACCGCCGTCGCGCCCGGCCGCGGCGCGCCCGCCTC
>JAJEAZ010000656.1 GCA_022824105.1 Alphaproteobacteria bacterium | reverse complement strand
GGAGGGTATCGACCCGGCGCTGGGTGAGGCGGATGGCTGCCACGATTGCGGCTCCCCGATCGGTTGCACCTGAGTGCAGGACCGGGTTCGATCACGCGCCCGGTTGCACCGGAAACGGGGAAATTCCATAATCATGTCAGTCAGTTAGCACCGAAGGTGCGCGAGATGTGTGAATCCGGTAGCGGGCGACGGTGGGGGCGGCTCCGCCATCGGTTCCGGTCAACGACCGCGGGGATTGATCCGGCGGCGCTTGCAGGGGAGTTTCGGGCGCGGTCACTCCACCCGGATGCCTGCGCGGGCCGGGTCGGCGCACGGCATGGCGCCGCCGGGCGAGTCGTCCTGCGCCGTATCGAACGCCAGCTCCAGAAGGCTGCGCAGCATTGCAAGGCGGGTTTCGCAGGGGGTCGCGTCGAAGAGCCGGTCTTCGAACAGCGCATCATGCGCGCGCAACGCCCGGACCGCCTTCGGAAAAAATGCAAGGCCGGCCTCGGTTAATTTCGTCCGGCCGACCTGTCTCGGCTCGCGCGGCCAGGGCGTTTCGAGCAATGTTTGCCCGACTTTTTCTTCCACGGCGCGGATATGCTGCGTCACGCTCTGCCGGGGAATGCCAAGGCGCTCGGCGGCTCTGGCGCTGCTTCTTTCCTCCGCCATCGCCAGAAAAGAACGAAGATAGGTCATATTAATATTTTTCATAATCGCAGAATGGGCATTATGAGAAATGCCCTCTTTGCGACCGCAAGTCTGGCGTTCGTTTCCAGCCCCGCAATGGCGGCTGACATGATGTCCGTCGGCGTCGGCGGCTACATGGAACAGTGGTTCGGCTACGCCGACCGCGACGACGGCGCCAAAGGCGGCTTCAAGAACGACTCCGACGCGGAACTCTACTTCACCGGGTCGCTGGAATCGGACATGGGCCTGACCTTCGGCGTCGATGTCCAGCTCGAAGCCAATAACGGGCCGAAGGAATACACGCATCCGGCCACCGGCGCCAACAATCTGGGGACCGGCTCGACCAACATCGACGAGTCCTTCGCCTGGGTCAGCGGCGATTTCGGACGGCTTGAGATCGGCGCGCGCGACTCGATCCAGGCGCGCACGCATGTCGGGCCCGGCGAAGTCGGCGTCGGCATCAATGCCGGCGACACGCAGGTCTGGATTCCGGGCGCCTATTTCGACACCTACGGCTACTGGGTCGGCATGGGCGACAACAAAAACATCATCTACATCTCGCCGCGCGTCCAGGGCCTGCAGGTCGGCCTGTCCTACGGGGCGGACAACGCCAGCGAGAACAAGTGGGCGGGCGCGCCCACCGGCGATGAGGAAGCGGTCTGGGCGGCCGGCCTCAACTTCCAGCAGGCGTTCGGCGACGGCACCTTCTCCTTCTCGCTCGGACACCGCAACAAGGAAGGCACGCCCGCGGAGCACGACTTCATTACCGGCATGCAGTCGGGCGACAATGACTATCGTCTGACCGCCGGCAAGCTCGCAAGCGACGAGAAGGCCGTCGCGGACTACTTGGCGACCCAGGACCTGATGCTGGTGGGCAAGGCCAAGACCGTGCCGCTGCTCGACACGGCCACCGGCAACGAAGCGAGGACTGCCTTCAACACGGCCGCAACGGCGCAGAACGCCATCCTCAACGCCACCGACGGCATGATGATGAAGGGCGATGACGACACCTTCACCAATGTGGGCGTCGGGGTCAGCTTCGGGGCGTTCACCTTCGGTGTGGCCTACGCGACGCGCGACCGGGGCTCCTACATGGTCATGCGGCAGAATAAGGTCCTGGACGCGAACAGTCTCGCCGACAGGAGGACGTACACAGCCCTTCTGAACCAGCAGCTCGGTTACAGCGCCGCTGACGGCACAGCACGCACCGCCGATTTCACCGCACCTGCCGCCGATGCGGCAGATGTCTCGGGTTCCGGGGGGACATACTACTTCAACGCCGGCACGACGGCCGACCCGGAGTATGTCGCGGAATCGGCGACGATGAACGACCCAGACAACGACCTCGTGCAGGAAACGGTCGTGAAGAACGGGGCGGCCGAGTGGGACACCTGGGGCGTGAGCGTCACCTATGCGGACGGCCCGATGGCGCTGAGCCTGTCCCACATGAATCTTGAAGACGGCGCCGGCGGCGAGCGCACGGGCACGATGCTCTCGGCCCGGTATGCGCTGGCGCCGGGCGTGGACTGGCGGACCTCGGTCTTCACGGTCGAGGATTCGACCGGCCAGAACCTGGGAGCCAACGAGGCCCGGCAGGATGTCAACGAGGGCACGGCCTTCGTGACCGGCATCAGGATCGGCTTCTGACCGCACCTGCCTAGAAGGGCGGCGGCGGCGTCACGGGTTGTCCCCAACCCTCCTCCGTCGCTGTCGTCCGGGGCGGCGTTGGTGTTGCAACGGCGCCGCCCCACCCTTGTTCAGACGCAACGATTTCCCATAATGCCCATTCTGCGACCGGCGTTCGGAAGTTCTTTCCTCATTCCGAATTCCTTCCGGTAACAGCCGTCCGGGATTGGACGGCGCGGCCATCCTGCCCGCCCGGCGGCGCGCCCGCAATCCGTCGAACGACGATTTTCCAGTCCTGTTGCATTCTTGCAACAGCATGGCGCCGGAGGGGGCGGCGCAGGCCCCTCCGGCCGGGCCCTAGATCCCCCGCCTTCGCCGGGGCAGGCAAGTCCGGGGCGACGAACGAGGTCAGGGCCGGAAGCTGCCCGACAAGGGCGGCTGCTTCTGATCGAACGGATCATACCCGCGGTCGTTGACCGGAACCGATGACGGCTTCGACGCCCCCCGCCCGATCGCCCCCTTCCGTCATGCCCGGACTTGTTCCACTGCTGTCCGGTTCAGATTTTGCGGACAGGGCGCATGGCCTGGATGCAACAGGATTTCAAAGGGTTCCGTCGGATCGGGACACGGATCAGCGCCCGGCATCCCGACCCACTCCTCGTCA
>JAJEAZ010000032.1 GCA_022824105.1 Alphaproteobacteria bacterium | reverse complement strand
GGAAACGGTGACGACGAGCGGCATGTCCTCCGTCGTGGAGGCGGTTTCATCGGGCCGGGCGGTAGGAGCGGAAACCGAGATACGCACCCGCGTGGCGTCGGCGCGGCGGCTGTTCTGCAAGGTCTCGGCGAAGATGTCGGCGAGGGTTGCGGCGTAGATGCGGGTAACCCGCTTCACGGCGGTTTCGTGGATGCGGGCGCGGATCGTCCGGGTCATGGACGGACCTCCATGCAATTGTGAAAACGGAAACGCCCCGCCAGCGGAAGGGCGCTGGCGGGGCGTTCTGGCGGGGCCTGCGGTGGCCTAGTGGACGCGGCGGAGGAACTCGGGGATCTCCATCGGGTCCGGCGGCGCGTCGTGCCCGTTGACGGGACCGGTCGCCGCGATGCCGTCGGGCCCGCCCGCAACGGCCGGGTCGGGATCGGCCTTGCCGGTATCACCGGCATCGGCATCCGGACCCGAGTCGGCCGGTTCGGCGGCGCCGTTCGACGCTTCCGGTTCGGGAGCGGCCTCCGGCGCATGGCCGTTGCCGTTGGAGGCGGACGGCGCCTCCGGCGGCGCAGCTTCGGCGTCGGCTGCGGGTTCCCCGGTCTCCGGCTCGCCGGCCGGCGCGGTTCCGGCGGCTTCCGTCGCCGCGTCCCCGGCGTCACTCACCGTGCCGCCCGTGTCGAACGCCGTGAAGCCGGGCGGCGTCCAGGCGAGCGCGGCGGCGTGCATCGCGGCGCTCACGCCGACCGGCGGGTCGCCGGCGGCGAAGGCGGCTTCCATCGCTTCGGCCAGCGCGGGCTTCCTGTACTTGGACCGCGCCGACGCCCAGTTCAGGCCGAACACGGTGCGGGCGATGTCGAGGACGCGCGCCTTGGCGATGCGCGACCAGTAGGTTGCGGCCGTCGGGCGCACGAGCTTCGCGAACTCGATATCGAGCCGGGCCACAGTGGCTTCGAGCTCGGGCCGGGCCTGGGGCTCGAAGGCGAGCTGGCCCTTCACCGTGCGCGCCACGCAGGCCGCGAACAGCGCCTCCTTCTCCGCCCGGGGCAAGGCCCTGAGCGCCGCGAAGGACTCGCCGCCGTCCCCGATGGTGAGCCAGTCGAGCGACAGGTGCGAGCGGTCTTCCAGCATCGCCTCGCCCGGCGACCAGTCGGCGAAGTCCGCGTCGTTCATGCGGGTGTTGGGCCGATCCGGGGTCTCCTTGACCGCGATGTCGAGGGCGTGGTCGTGATAGCCCGGCGCGAACACGGCCCGGCCCATCTGGAACAGCATGAGGTCGAAGGCGGCCTCGAAGTCCCCGGCGAGATGCGCCTTGACCACCGCGGTGCGGATCGAACGCAGATCGTCGGCGAGTCCGATGCCGACGCCGGCCTCCTTGCGCGCCTCGGCCTCGCGGTCCCTCGGCGGCGCCATCGGCGTGGAGACCGACGGGCCGGCAGTGGGAACGCCGTGACCGGTAGTGTGGACGCCGTGGGTGGCGTCGGGGTCATGGCCGTTTGCGGCCCGGGTTGCGCCGCCGCCGGACTCCGCCGGCTTCGGCATGTCCTCCGGCTTCACCAGTCCGGCGACGACCTGGAGCGCGCCGTCATTACCGATAGTGACGATGCAGCCCGCCATCGCGAAATCCTCGCGGCGGAACACCGCGCGGGCCTCGACGGCGCGTTCGATCTCGTCGAGGCGCGTCTCGACGGCCTCGGCTTCCGAGACCAGCTCCGCGGTCCACTCCTCGTCGTCGAGTTCGGCGAGTTCCGCCTGCCGGGCTTCGAGTGTGGCGACCTCGGCCTGTTCCTCCGGGGTGGGGTCCACCGGCTGCGGGTCGATGCGGCCGTAGGAGGCGGTGTCGCCCCAGTTGGCCTCGATCATGGGCGTGGCCCACTTCCAGCGGGTCGCCAGCTCGTCGGCGGCGGCCTGGAGCTTCTGCGTCACCAGCTTCTCCAGCAGAACCGGGTCCTCGAACCAGACGCCGTCTTCGTATTCGTCGGCGAACAGGTCGCGCATGACCTGGCCGCCGGCGGCCTCGTAGGCCTCGACCCCGACGAAGCGGGCGATGGCCGACGCGCCCGGCACCCGCTCCTCGGTCAGCAGGCGCCTCACCTGCCAGGCGGACGGACGGTAGCCCTGGGCCGCGACCTGCTCCCAGACCGCCATCTGGCGCTCGCGGTCGGCAGTGACGGCGAAGGCTTTCAGCACTTCGAGGTCGATCTCGTCCGCCCGGTAGGCGTCCAGCAGCTCCGGCGCGGCGTTGCCGAGACGGAGGCGCTGCTCGACGATGCGCTCGGACGCGCCGAAGCGCACCGCGATCGCGGAAACCGACTGGCCGGCGTCGGCCAGCTTCGTGAACGCGACCACCTGATCGGCCGGGTGCATCGGCACGCGAATGACGTTCTCGGCGAGCGAGAGTTCGGCCGGCTCGACCTCGCCGGCCTTGACCAGGCAGGGCACCGGATGGTCGGCATTGAGCACCTTGTCCTCGACCAGCGCCTGCATGGCCTTCAGGCGGCGGCCTCCGGCGACCACCGCGTAACGGTCAATACCGTCGTCAGACGGATCATCGGTGCGGACGACAAGGTTCTCCAGCAGGCCGAGGGCGGCGATGGAGGCCTTGAGCTCCGCGTCGGCCCGGGGGTCGGGCGGCGTCTTGCGGACGTTCTCGGGGGCGAGCGCGAGCCGGGAGAGCGGGATCTCCCGGATGAGCGGTTCGGCCCTGGGGGTGATGAAGTTCATGCCAGTCTCCATGGAGGATTGCACCGGCGCGGCGCCGACGGCCCTCGCCGCCGCCTGTCCGCGCCCACCTCAGAGCGGCCCCGCTCCGCCTTTCGCCGGCGTGGCCGCGCTCGGCAGGCGCATCGATCCGAAAGAAAATTGCGAGGCCCGGTTCAGGCAAGCGGCGGCGCGACGAGGCGGGTCCGGCCCTGACCGGAACCCTGTCCCGGTGGTGGCAGAGCACGGCCTCCTGTGTCACAAGAACGCCATGGGGCGGGTTCGTGTCGACGTCGATAGTCGGCCGAGCCGGCGTTGGGGCTGGATCGGCCACTTCACGCGAATGCCCGTTTCGGCACGGAATGACGGGGCGCACGCAGGCATGGATGCGAAAGAGAGAAGGGGGGCTCCGGCCCTTGCCAGGTGCATGGCGCTGATGTGCGTCAGGCAGTCGATGCTGGAGAACCTTCACCGGG
>JAJEAZ010000715.1 GCA_022824105.1 Alphaproteobacteria bacterium | reverse complement strand
ATCCTCAACCGCGCCGTCGGCTGGGTGCAGGCGGTGGACGATGTCGATTTCGACGTGCTGCCGGGCGAGGTGCTCGGCATCGTCGGAGAGTCGGGCTGCGGCAAGTCCACCACGGCGCGCCTGCTCATGCACCTCATCCGCGCCGATGCGGGCCGGATCGCCTTCGACGGCGAGGCCGTCCGTCCCGACGACGCGGCCGGGCTGCGCGAACTGCGCCGCCGGATGCAGATGGTGTTCCAGGACTCCTACTCCTCCCTCAATCCCCGGCTGCCGATCGAGGACACGATCATGTTCGGGCCCAAGGTCCACGGCGTCTCCGCCGCCGAGGCCCGCGAGCGCGCCCGCGAGCTCTTCTCGCTGGTGGGGCTCGACCCCGCGCAGTTCATCCGCCGCTATCCGCACGAGCTTTCCGGCGGCCAGCGCCAGCGCGTGAACATCGCCCGCGCGCTCGCGCTCGAACCGAGGCTCCTCATTCTCGACGAGGCGGTCTCCGCGCTCGACAAGTCGGTGGAAGCGCAGGTGCTGAACCTGCTGCTGACGCTCCGGCGCGAGCTCGGCCTCACCTACATCTTCATCTCGCACGATCTCAACGTCGTGCAATATATGAGCGACCGGGTGCTGGTGATGTATCTCGGCAAGGTGGTCGAGATCGGCCCGACCGCCGAGATCTACGAGCGCATGCAGCACCCCTACACCGAGGCGCTGCTCTCCGCCATGCCGTCGATGGACCCCGACCGGCGGACCGAGACGCCGCCGCTGGTCGGCGACCCGCCCAACCCCATCGACCCGCCGCCCGGATGCCGTTTCCACACGCGCTGCCGCTTCGCCGAAAGCGTGTGCAGCCGCGCCGAGCCCCGCCTCGGGCCGGCGGCGGAACAGGACATGGCGAACGGCGCCGGCCATCTCGTCGCCTGCCATATGCGCGTGGCGGGCTCCGGCCACAGCCAGGCGCCCGCCTGAGCATGGCGGCCCCGGCGGCGCCTCCGGTCCTCCGCGCCGAGGACATTACGGTCCGCTTCACCGGGCGGGACGCCACGGTGAATGCCGTGAACGGCGTCTCCTTCACGCTCGATCCGGGCGAGGTGCTCTGCATTCTCGGCGAGTCCGGCTCCGGCAAGAGCGTCACCCTGCGCGCCCTGATGCGCCTGCTCCCGCCCCGCCGGACGGAGCTTTCGGGCCGTATCGAACTTGCGGGGCAGGACGTGATGGCGATGAGCCACCGCGCGCTTGCGGACCTGCGCGGCACCGAGGTCGGCATGATCTTCCAGGAGCCGATGGTGGCGTTCGACCCGGTCTATACGGTCGGCAGGCAGATCACCGAGACGATTGTCCGCCATGAGGGCACGAGCCGCGAGGAGGCGCGGCGGCGCGCGATCGACCTGCTCGACCGGGTCCGCATCCCCTCGCCCGAGCGGCGGCTCCGCGCCTATCCGCACGAGCTGTCCGGCGGCATGCGCCAGCGCGCGATGATCGCGCTCGCGCTCTGCTGCAATCCGAGCCTGCTGCTGGCCGACGAGCCGACCACCGCGCTCGACGCGACGGTGCAGATCCAGATCCTCCTGCTGCTGCGGGAGCTGCAGCGCGAGCTCGGCATGGCCGTCATCTTCGTCACCCACGATGTGGGCGTGGCGGTCGAGATCGCGGACCGGATCGCGGTGATGTACGGCGGGAAGTTCATGGAAACGGGGCCGGTGCGCGAGATCATGCGCAATCCCCGCCATCCCTATACCCAGGGGCTGCTGTCCTCGACCGTCCACGGCTCGCTGCGCGGCAAGACGCTGGAGGCCATTCCGGGCTCGCCGCCGGACATGACCCGGTTGCCCCCCGGCTGCGCCTTCGCGCCCCGCTGCCGTTTCGCCGAACCCGGCTGCGAAACCCCGCCCGCCGCCACCCAGCTCACCCCCCAGCACATGGTCCGCTGCATTCGCGCGGCTTAGAGCGCACTCCATTGGGCTTGAAACGATATTGGGGCCAAGTCCGAAATTGTCGCCCCGGCCCCCGAGCCGGGGCCCAGCACCGCCGGCAAAGCATGGCAAAGGCCTCGACAGGCTGGACCCCGGATCTCCGCTTCGCTCCGTCCGGGGTGACAAGTGGAGTTGCGCATTCAGACTTGTTTCAACCGGAACGGATCATGCTCTAGGCCCTTCAACCCGCATGGATCGGCGGGCGGCGGTGGGCCCAGGGGGCGGCCTGCTCCAGCGCCGAGGCGATGCGGAACAGGGCCGCCTCGTCTCCACAGGGGGCGACGAACTGGACGCCGATGGGCAGGCCGTCCCGGTTCCAGTGCAGCGGAATGGAGGCGGCCGGATTGCCGGATGCGTTGAACACCGAGGTGAAGGCGATGGTGCGCATCACGTCCCGCCACTGCGCCTTCGCGTCCTCCCGCGACGGCGAGAGCAGGCCCAGCGGCATCGGCGGAACCGGCATGGTCGGCGTGATGAGCAGGTCGAAATCGAGGAAGAAGCGCCCCACGAGCCGGCCGAGCGCATGGATGCCGTTGAGGGCGCGCACATAGTCCGCGCCCGTGCTGCGGTCGCGCCGCGCCATCGCCAGGTTGTTCTTCTCGACATCCTCTTCGGTGGCCGGGCGGCCGATGATCTGCTCGACCAGTTCCACCGTCTCGCGCGCATTGCTGTAGATGATCTGCATGTCCGCATCGAGCAATTCGCGGGGAATGGGCAGGCTCGCCTCCTCCACCTCGAGGCCCAGCCCCCGGCAGAGGCCCGCCGCCGCATCGACGGCCTCCAGGCAGTCGGGATGCGTCTCGACGCCGAACCACGCCTCGCGAACGACCGCGGCCTTCATGCCGGCGACCTCCCGGCCCACCTCCTCCGCGAACGGCCGCGCGGGCGGCGCGGCCCAGTAGGGCGCCCCGACATCGGGGCCCGCCGTGCAGTCAAGCAGCAATGCGCTGTCCCGCACGCTCCTCGAAACCGCGTGAACGGTGGCGAGGCCGGACCAGCCCTCGCCCACCAGCGGCCCCATGGGATTGCGCCCGCGCGTCGGCTTCAGCCCGAACAGCCCGGTGCAGGACGCCGGCACGCGGATCGAGCCGCCGCCGTCGGACGCATTCGCGATCGGGAGGACGCCCGCCGCCGCCATGCTGGAGGCGCCGCCCGACGAACCTCCCGATGTCAGCTCCGGGTTCCAGGGGTTGCGCGTCCGGCCGTGGAGCGCGGACTCCGTGGTCGTGGAGAGGCCGAATTCCGGCGAGGTCGTGCGCCCGAAAATGCTGAGGCCCGCCGCCTTGTAGCGGCTGACCATTTCACTGTCGCTTTCGGCGACGGTTCCCGCAAGCGCGCGGCAGCCGTTGCTTTGCTTCTGGCCTTCATAGTCCTGGTAGAGGTCCTTCAGGAGGAACGGGACGCCGTGCAGGGGCCCTTCGGGCAGGCCGTCCCGGATGCGCGCCCTTGCATGGTCGTACCAGGGATAGACGAGCGCGTTGAGCGGGGAATTGACACGCTCCGCCCGCTCGACCGCCTCCTCCAGAACCTCAAGGGCGGAAAGCTCTCCGCGCGCGACCAGCCCCGCAAGATCGGTTGCGTCGAGGTCGGCATAGCCTCCAATTGTCATCGGAACCTCCCGCGAAAGCCGGCGAAGACAACACTGCCGACGAAGACAACACTATAGTATCGCCGCAGCGGAGAGAGGCATTGCTCATGGGGCTCAAGGGACAGATCGTTCCGGTCACGCCGTTACAGCAGAATTGCTCGGTCGTCTGGTCGGAGACGACCATGACGGGTGCGGTGATCGACCCCGGCGGCGACCTGCCGCGCATCCTCGCCGCCGTGGAGCAGGCGGGGGTGACGGTCGAGAAGATCCTGCTGACCCACGGCCATGTCGATCATGCCGCCGGCGCCGGCGCGCTCGCCGACCGGCTGGGCGTGCCCATCGAAGGCCCGCATGAGGCCGACCGCTTCCTGATCGAGGGCCTGCCGGAGCAGGCGAAGCAGCTTGGCCTCGGCCCCATGCCCGCTTTCGAGCCCGCGCGCTGGCTCGACGAGGGCGACGAGGTGACGGTCTCCGACCTTGTGCTGGAAGTGCGCCACTGCCCCGGCCATACGCCGGGCCATGTGATCTTCTTCCACCGGCCCTCGAACCTGGCGGTGGTGGGCGACGTGCTGTTCCAGGGCTCGGTCGGCCGCACCGACCTGCCGGGCGGCGACCATGAGGCGCTGATCCGCTCGATCCGCACCAAGCTCTGGCCGCTCGGCACGGACATCGCCTTCCTGCCGGGGCACGGGCCGATGTCCACCTTCGCCGCCGAGAGGGCCGCAAACCCCTTCGTCGGCGACGGGGTTTAGGGCGGCCTCGATCGGCCAGCGCGGAGTTCGTTCTGGTTGAAACGGCCCCGTCTGTACAGCCTTATTTGTCACCCCGGACGGAGCGGAGCGGAGATCCGGGGGCCATCTCCCGGCGTTTGTACCAAGCCAGACCGGGCGAAGCCGGGCCCCGGAACAAGTCCGGGGTGACGATATGGGGGCATGAAGGAGGGGCGGGCGCCTACTCCTCGAGCTTGAGGCCGGGGATGCCGAGTTTGCCGGTGCGCCCGATCTTGGCGAGGATGCGGGCATCGTGGCGGAACCACTGGCCCGCCTCCTTGTCCGGATTGGCCTTGGCCCATTCCTTGACGAACCAGTTGCCGCGCGCCCACTTGCCATCCGGGTCCGCGGATTTCTTGAACTGGACGGCGAACATCGGCAGCTTCGGGTTCTCGATCAGCAGCCCGTCCACGATCGTCTTCTGCCCGCAGAAGGGCACGAGGTCGGCCTGCGTGCCGGCGAAGGGGTCGAAATTCTTGGCCGCCGGAATGAGCCGGCCTTCCTCGGTCAGCAAGCCCAGCTGGCGTTTGCCGCCGCCGCAATTCTCGGGGCAGTCGCCGGTGAGTTCGCAGACGATATCGACGACCGTCACGGTCAGCCGCGCCTTTTCCTCATATTCGATGCCCCATTCCTCGGCGGCGGATGCGGGGCCGGCGATCAGCGCGAGGCCCAGCAGGGCGAACAGGATATGCATGACGCTCACTCCCCGAACGGCATGATGCCGTATTCTTCGTGGGTCAGGTTGACGACGCCGCCGTCCTCGGCGACCTGGGTCACGATCAGGTAGTTGACGCCGTCGCGCTTGTAGAGGTCGCCGTCCACCGTCACCCGGTGGGACTGGATGTCGATGAGGCGTGGATTGTCCACCGGGTCCTCGTCCTCGATGCGGAGCACCATGTAGACCGTCCCGTCGTCCGCCTTGACGCTGACCGGGATGCCGCCCACCGCGCACCAGACCGCGCACTGGTGATGCGCGGTGCCCTCGGCGAACATGATCTCGGTGACATAGCACCATGTGTCGATGACCTCGCCCGCGATGCGGACGCGCTCCGGAGCTGCCGCCTGCGCCCCGGAAACGCAGGCGAGCGCCATGACTCCCGCCAGCAGTGCCCTCATTCAACCGCACTCCTCAGATAAGCGATGACGGCCGCGCGCTGTTCGGCTTTCCGGAGGCCCGGAAACGCCATGCGCGTGCCCTTTGCGAACGCCCGGGGCTTGGTGAGCCAGGCGTCCAGGTTTTCCTCGGTCCAGGTCTTGCCCTTGTGCCTGCCGAGACCCTTGGAATATTTGAACCCCGGCATCGAGGCGACGGGCCGGCCGACCACGCCCCAGAGGTTCGGGCCGACCTTTTTCTTGCCGGTCTCGTCGAGCCGGTGGCAGACCGTGCATTTCTTCTTGAAGAGCTTCGCCCCGTCGATATCGGCCGCTGCCCCCGGCGCGACAGCGCCCGCAAACAGCGCTGCCGCAACGGCAATTCCCAGAATTCGCATCACCCGGAATCCCCTCCTCCCGAGGCGCCCGGCGCCAAATTACAGCCCGGACGAGGCCGGCGCCAGCGTCACGGCCGGACCGGTTCATCACTTTTCCGTGTGCATCCGGGTCGCCTTTCCGTTACACTGAAGGTTCGGCCATTGCGACCGTGACACGCAAGATGTTGTGGGTAATGGCAAAAAACTGCGCACTGGTTGTGTGTGTGGAGGCGGAAGATGGACGGCGCAGGCGCATTGGAGTTCCGGGACCGTGCAGCGGACGACGCGGCGCCGCTGCTGCGCGGCCTCACCGCCCATGAGGTCTATCAGAACGAGCGCGGAATCCGCGTCACGCTCGACCGCGGCCGCGACGAACTGCTGACGAAATTCGGCAAGGAAACTCTGGAAGACCGCTATCTGATGCCGGGCGAGTCCTACCAGGACCTGTTCGCGCGCGTCGCCGGGCATTTCGCCGACGACAGCGCGCATGCCCAGCGTCTCTACGACTACATTTCCCGGCTCTGGTTCATGCCGGCCACGCCCGTGCTCTCCAACGGCGGCACGAAGCGCGGCCTGCCGATCTCCTGCTTCCTGAACGAGGCCGACGACAGCCTGGAGGGCATCGTCGGGCTCTGGACGGAGAATGTCTGGCTGGCGGCGCGCGGCGGCGGTATCGGCAGCTATTGGGGCAATCTGCGCTCCATCGGCGAGAAGGTCGGCCAGAACGGGCGCACCTCCGGCGTCATCCCCTTCGTGCGCGTCATGGATTCGCTGACGCTCGCGATCAGCCAGGGCAGCCTCCGGCGCGGCTCGGCGGCGGTCTACATGCAGGCGAGTCACCCGGAGATCGAGGAGTTCGTGGAACTGCGCCGTCCCACCGGCGGAGACCCCAACCGCAAGGCGCTCAACCTGCATCACGGCGTGCTGGTGCCGGACGCCTTCATGCGCGCGGTGGAGGCGGACGAGGAATGGCCGCTCATCAGCCCGCGCGACCACAGCGTGCAGAACCGCATCCGCGCCCGCGACCTCTGGATCCGCATCCTCACCGCGCGGATCGAGACGGGCGAGCCCTACCTTATCTTCATCGACCATGTGAATCGCGCCCGGCCGGAGCACCACAAGCTGGCGGGCCTGGAGGTGAAGACCTCGAACCTCTGCGCGGAAATCGTGCTGCCGACCGGACCGGACCATCGCGGCGGCGAGCGCACGGCCGTGTGCTGCCTCTCCTCGCTCAACCTCGAGCGCTATCTGGAATGGGAGAAGGCGCCGGGCTTCATCGAGGACGTGATGCGCTTCCTCGACAATGTTCTGGAGGACTTCATCGGGAACGCGCCCGACTCCATGAGCACGGCCGCCTATGCGGCGATGCGGGAGCGCTCGGTGGGCCTGGGCGTCATGGGCTTCCACAGCTTCCTGCAGAGCCTGGGCGTGCCCTTCGAGTCCGTCATGGCGTCGGTCTGGAACCGGCGCATGTTCTCGCATATCCAGGCGGACGCCGACGCCGCGTCGAAGCGCCTGGCAGGCGAGCGCGGCCCGTGCCCGGACGCCGCCGATTTCGCCGTGGCCGAGCGTTTCTCCAACAAGACCGCGATTGCGCCGACCGCCTCAATCTCGATCATCTGCGGCGGCGCCTCGCCCGGCATCGAGCCGCTTGCGGCCAACGCCTATACCCACAAGACGCTCTCCGGCTCCTTCGCCGTGCGCAACCGCTATCTGGAGGCCGTGCTGGAGGCAGCCGGCCGCAACGATGAGGAGACATGGTCCTCGATCACGGTCAATGAGGGCTCGGTGCAGCATCTCGACTTCCTGACCGACGACCAGAAGGCGGTGTTCAAGACGGCGTTCGAGCTCGACCAGCGCTGGATCGTGGACCTCGCCGCCGAGCGCGCGCCGATGGTGGACCAGGCCCAGTCGGTCAACCTCTTCCTGCCCGCCGACATCCACAAGCGCGACCTGCACGGCCT
>JAJEAZ010000069.1 GCA_022824105.1 Alphaproteobacteria bacterium | reverse complement strand
GTGCAGCCGGGCGTGGACCTGACAGATGGTGCGGCGCTTCGGGACATCATGGATGCAGAGTCCTGACGTCAATGTACTCGTATCGGCTTTCCGGGCGGATTCCGAGCATCATGAAATCTGCCGGGAGTGGTTGATCCATGCTTTTGCGGGCCGGGATCGGCTCGCTCTGTCGGAACTGGTGCTGAGCGGTGTGCTCCGCGTTCTGACGCATCCCCGGATTTTCCATCCGCCGACGCCGGCCGCAGGCGCGTTGGCGTTCGTCGATGCCCTGCTCGCCC
This sequence comes from Alphaproteobacteria bacterium, assembly GCA_022824105.1. Lineage (GTDB taxonomy): Bacteria > Pseudomonadota > Alphaproteobacteria > Bin95 > Bin95 > Bin95. Next base: position 19,571 of record JAJEAZ010000069.1, on the reverse strand, counting down.
AGCCGGGGACCGGGACGCTGCGTCCCGCTGCCGGTCACTGGCGGATATTCCGCGATCTCGCGCTGAGGCTCCGGCTGACGGGAAACAGGCTGCCGGACGCTTACCACGCGGCGCTCGCAATGGAACACGGTTGCGAATGGGTCACGCTTGACCGGGGTTTTTCGGTCTATCCCGGCCTCAGCCTGCGGAACCTCCTCGACGATTGAGGGGAAGGGCCGGGATTGCCTTTCGTTCCGTTGTGCGGGCGCGTCGAACCGAGACGATCCGGATGTCGTCCTACTGCACCAGCGGCGTCGTTACGGCGGCCATGTCTATGCCGGAGATGCGGGCGGAGCCGGCGAGCAGTTGCACATATTGCCGGAAGGCGCGGCGCCAGGACGCCTCCTTGAGATAGTCCGCGATCTTCTCCGCGACAGCCTCGTAGGGCAGGGCGCGGCCCGGAACGCGCTTGTCCACGCGCACGACATGGACGCCGTAGCGGGTCTTCACCGGGACCGGGGAGAGCTGCCCCTCCTCGAGGTTGAAGAGGAAGGTCTCCATCTCCGGCACCGTGTCGCCGCGCGAAAGCTGGCCGAGGCGCCCGTCATTGTGCTTCGAATCGCAGGCCGATTGCGCCCGCGCGAGTTCGCCGAACCGCTCCGGCGAAGCGGACAGCATTTCGATCAGCTCCCCGGCGAGCGCTTCGGCCCGCGCGCGCTGCTCATCGTCGTCGGGGCTTGCGGGCAGCAGGATATGCGCCGCCTCCACCAGATCCGGGCTGCGGAAGCGCGACGGGTTGTTGTCGAAATAGCGCCGGCACTCCGCCTCTTCGGGCGCGGGAATGTCCACCTCGCGCTCGATCACGGCCTTGACCGCCGCCGCCTCGTCCGCTGCGTCGATCCCGATGGCTTCGGCGCGGTCCAGGAGCAGCGCCCGGATCACCAGCCATTCGGCCGCCGCGCGCCGCGCCGCGCCCGCATTCTCCGCCGGATGGTACTGCATCTCGCGCAGGATCGCGTCCTCGTCGATGCACCGGTCGTTGACGCGGATTTCGGTCATAGGCGGTCAGGCCGCGCGGCGGCCTTCGCGGGTGCGCACCACCTGGTAGCCGCGCCGGCCCAGATAGCCGACCGGCGCGCTCCAGATATGGACCAGGCGGCTGAACGGGAAAACGAGGAAGATGGTGAGGCCGAGGAAGATATGCGCCTTGTAGACCCAGTGGACGCCGGCGGCATACATCGCCGCATCGGCCTGGAAGGTGACGATCTTCTGCGCCCAGAGCGAGAGCTGGACCATGACCTCGCCGCCTTCCCGGTGCGCCCAGGAGAAGGGCAGGCTGACGAGGCCCAGCACCAGCTGGACCCAGAGCAGCGCCAGGATCGCGATGTCCATGGCGCTCGACGTGGCGCGGATGCGCGGGTCGAACAGCCGGCGGTGCAGCAGCATGGTGAGGCCGATGAAGCACACGATGCCGAACAGCCCGCCGGCGACGATGGCCAGCACCTGCTTGACGCCGGAGCTCATGCCGAAGGCGTGATAGATCTCCTTCGGCGTCAGCAGGCCGACGAAATGGCCGAGGAACAGCATCAGTATGCCGACATGGAACAGCACGCTGCCCCAGATCAGCTGGCGCCGGCGCAGCAGCTGGCTCGACCCGCTGCGCCAGGTGTACTGCTCGCGGTCGAAGCGGATCAGGCTGCCCGCCAGGAACACCGTGGCGGCGAAATAGGGGTAGTAGCCGAAGACGAGGATGTGGAACCAGTCAGCCATGGTCATGCTCCGTCGTGTCCGGGCGGGTGCGGGGCGCGACCGCGAGTTCGGCCATGCGGTTGAGGACGTCGCGGGCCGCGACGCAGCCGCCGTCCGGCGCGCCGCCGAAGGCCGGCGCCTCCTCCCATTCCTTGTCGAGTTCCGCCGCTTCCTCTTCCCGGGACTTGTCGTGCTGCAACAGGCTCTCGACCGTAGCCCGGTCGGGCTTGCGGGCGGCCAGCTCCTCCAGCGCCCTGAAGACGCCGGCATAGTCGCTGCCCCGCCGCTCCAGCCGCACGCGGATGGCGGCCAGAATGTGGACGACATCCGCGAGCAGCCCGGCGGCCTCCCTCGGCTCGACGAGGGACAGGAATTCCAGGAACAGCGGCAGATAGTCGGGCAGTTCGTTGGCGTCGATGCTGTAGCCGTTGGCCTCGTAATGCGCTGCCAGGTTGACCATCGCCTGGCCGCGGTCGCGGGACTCGCCGTGGATATGCTCGAACAGGTGCAGCGACAGGCTGCGCGAGCGGTCGAACAGCCCGACATAGGCCTCCTGCGCGGCCAGCGGGTCTTCGAGCGTCAGCTTCGAAGCCAGCCGGCCTATGGCCGCGCGGGAGGATTTCGACAGGGCCCGCTCCGCCTCGGCCATGGCGGCGATGTCGCCTGCCGCCCCGGCCAGCTCGGCGGTCGGGTATTGCAGCAGCGCGCCGAGGGCCCGGTAGATCATCATCGCCCGGCAACCGCCCTGTCGGACCGGCCGCCGGCGCTCGGGCCGACGCGGACCTCGTGGCTGAACAGGTCGATCTTGCCGCCGCCGCCGCTGCAGCCGTCGCCGAAGCTGAAGCCGCACTCGCCGCGAAGGTCGAACGCCTCCTCCGCATATTCGCGGTGGCTGGTCGGGATCACGAACCTGTCCTCATAGTTCGCGATCGCCATGGTCCGGTACATGTCCTCGATCTGCGCCTCCGTCAGCCCGACCTGCTCCAGCGCCTCCAGCGCGCGCGCGCCCTCGACATGCCGTGCGCGCATGAAGACCCGCATGGCCAGCATCCGCTCCAGGCCGAGCTTGACCGGCGCCTCGTCGCCCGCAGTCAGCATGTTGGCGAGGTAGCGAAGCGGGATGCGCAGTTGCGAGACATCCGGAATGAGCCCTTCCGAGCCGAGCGCGCCGGCTTCGGCCGCTGACTGGATCGGCGAGAGCGGCGGCACGTACCAGACCATCGGCAGGGTGCGGTATTCCGGGTGCAGCGGGAAGGCCACCTTCCAGTCCATCGCCATGCGGTAGACGGGCGAGCGCTGCGCGGCGTCGAGCCAGGACTGCGGCACCCCGTCCGCCCGCGCCTGCCGGATGACCTCCGGGTCGAAGGGGTCGAGGAAAATGTCGAGCTGGGCCTGGTAGAGGTCCTTCGGGTCTTCCGCTGCGGCGGCCGACTCGATGCGGTCGGCGTCGTAGAGCAGCACGCCGAGGTAGCGGATGCGCCCGACGCAGGTCTCCGAGCAGACGGTCGGCTGGCCTGCCTCGATGCGCGGGTAGCAGAAGATGCACTTCTCCGATTTTCCCGAGCGCCAGTTGTAATAGATCTTCTTGTAGGGGCAGCCGGACACGCACATGCGCCAGCCGCGGCACTTGTCCTGGTCGATCAGGACGATGCCGTCCTCCTCGCGCTTGTAGATCGCGCCGGACGGGCAGGCCGCCACGCAGGTCGGGTTCAGGCAATGCTCGCAGAGGCGCGGCAGATACATCATGAAGGTGTTTTCGAACTGGCCGTAAATGTCCTTCTCGACCGCCTCGAAATTCACGTCCCTGCTGCGCTTGGCGAATTCGCCGCCGAGGATTTCCTCCCAGTTCGGCCCCCACTCGATCTTCTCCATGCGCTCGCCGCTGATGAGCGAGCGCGGGCGCGCCGTCGGCGCCGTCTCCGATTCCGGCGCGTTGTGCAGATGCTCGTAGTCGAAGGTGAAGGGCTCGTAATAATCGTCGATCTGCGGCATGTCGGGGTTGGCGAAGATCTTCGCCAGGATGCGCAGCTTGCCGCCCATCTTCGGCGCGATGCGGCCGTTCCTCTTGCGCACCCAGCCGCCGTTCCAGACCTCCTGGTTCTCCCACTCCTTGGGATAGCCGACGCCGGGCTTGGTCTCGACATTGTTGAACCAGGCGTATTCCATGCCCTCGCGGCTGGTCCAGACATTCTTGCAGGTCACCGAGCAGGTGTGGCAGCCGATGCACTTGTCGAGGTTGAGCACCTTGCCGATCTGTGCGCGAATCTTCATTCTGCCGCCTCCATCGCCGGGGCCCGCAGGGGGCCTTCCTTCCAGTCCACCGTCTGCATCCTGCGCACGATCACGAATTCGTCGCGGTTCGAGCCGACGGTGCCGTAATAATTGAAGCCGTATGACTGCTGCGCGTAGCCGCCGACCATGTGGGTGGGCTTGACCGTGGCGCGGGTGACGGAGTTGTGGATGCCGCCGCGCGCGCCGGTCACCTCGCTGGCCGGCACGTTCACGATCTTCTCCTGCGCGTGATACATCAGGGTCATGCCCTCCGGCACGCGCTGGCTGACGACCGCGCGCGCCACCAGCGCGCCGTTGGCATTGTAGGCCTCGATCCAGTCATTGTCCTCGACGCCGATCTTGCGGGCATCGGTCTCGCTCAGCCAGACGATCGGCCCGCCGCGCGAGAGGGTGAGCATCAGCAGGTTGTCGGTGTAGGTGCTGTGGATGCCCCATTTCTGGTGCGGGGTGATGAAGTTCAGCACCACCTGCGGGCTGCCATTGTCCTTCTCGCCGATCAGCGGCTCGATGGTCTTGGTGTCGACAGGCGGCTTGTAGACGCAGAGCTGCTCGCCGAAGGCGCGCATCCAGAGATGGTCCTGGTAGAGCTGCTGGCGCCCGCTCAGCGTGCGCCAGGGGATCAGCTCGTGCACATTGGTGTAGCCGGCCGTGTAGGTGACATGCTCCGCCTCGACGCCCGACCAGGTGGGCGAGGAGATGATCTTGCGCGGCTGCGCCTGCAGGTCGCGGAAGCGCAGCTTGTCCTCCTCGCGCGCCGCCGCCAGATGCTCGTGGCCGCGCCCGGTGGCCCTGCCGAGCGCGGCCCAGGCCTTCACGGCGACATGCCCGTTGGTCTCCGGCGCCAGCGCCAGCACGACCTCGGTCGCGTCGATGTCGGTCTCGATCTTCGCAAGCCCCTTCGAGACGCCTTCCTCCATGACCTCGCCGTTCAGCCGCTTGAGGAATTCGATCTCGTCATCGGTGTTCCAGGTGATTCCCTTGCCGCCATTGCCGGCCTTCGTCATCAGCGGGCCAAGCGCCGTGAACTTCCTGTAGGTGCTCGGATAGTCGCGCTCGACCACCGCCATGCCCGGCATGGTCCTGCCGGGGACGGGGTCGCACTCGCCCTTCTTCCAGTCCGCGACCCCGGTCGCCTGCGCCAGCTCCGTCGGGGTGTCGTGGAGTGTCGGCACCAGCACGAGGTCGCGCTCCACGCCGAGTTCGCCCTCCGCGACCTCCGAGAACTTCTTTGCGATGCCCTTGAATATCTCCCAGTCGCTCCGGGACTCCCACACCGGGTCCACCGCCGCCGAGAGCGGGTGGATGAACGGGTGCATGTCGGAGGTGTTGAGGTCGTTCTTCTCGTACCAGGTCGCCGTCGGCAGCACGATGTCGGAATAGAGGCAGGTGGTGGACATGCGGAAGTCGAGCGTGACCAGGAGGTCGAGCTTGCCTTCCGGCGCCTCGTCGCGCCAGGCGACCTCCACAGGCTTGGCCTCGCCGCTCCCGCCGAGCTCCTTGCCCTGCACGCCATGCTGGGTGCCGAGCAGGTGCTTCAGGAAATATTCGTGGCCCTTGCCGCTGGAGCCGAGCAGGTTGGAGCGCCAGACGAACAGGTTGCGCGGCCAGTTCCTCGGGTCGTCGGGGTCCTCGCAGGACATCTGCAGCGAGCCGTCCCGGAGCCCGTCGACGGCCGCTGCCACCGGATCGCCGTCGCCCGCCGCCCTCGTCACCTCCAGCGGATTGGTCGCCAGTTGCGGGGCGGAGGGCAGCCAGCCCATACGCTCCGAGCGGACATTGAAGTCGATCAGGCTCAGCGTCTCCCAGTCGCCCTCGGGCGCCAGCGGCGAGATGATCTCGTCCACCGCGAGCTTCTCGTAGCGCCACTGGTCGGTGTGGTTGTACCAGAAGGAGGTGCTGTTCATCTGCCTGGGCGGGCGGTTCCAGTCGAGCGCGAAGGCGAGCGGCAGCCAGCCGGTCTGCGGGCGCAGCTTCTCCTGCCCGACATAGTGCGACCAGCCGCCGCCGGATTTGCCCACACAGCCGCACATCACCAGCATGTTGATGATGCTGCGGTAGATCATGTCCATGTGGTACCAGTGATTGAGGGCGGCCCCGACAATGACCATCGAGCGGCCCTCGGTCTTGTGCGCATTGTCCGCGAACTGCCGGGCGACCGCGATGACCTTGTCGCGCGCGACCCCGGTGATGCGTTCCTGCCATGCCGGCGTGTAGGGCACATCGTCGTCATAGGTCGTGGCTACATTCCCGCCGCCGAGGCCGCGGTCGAGCCCGTAATTGGCGACGAACAGGTCATAGACAGTCGCGACCGGGACCTCGCCGTCCGCCGTGGCGACCTTCTTCACCGGCACGTTGCGCCACAGCACGTCGTCATGGTCGGTGCCGGTGAAATGGTCGTGCTTCGCATTGCCGAAATAGGGGAAGCCGACGGAGGCGACCTCGTCGCTTGTCCCGATGAGGCTGAGCCTCAGCTTCGTCTCCGCGCCGTCTCCGCCGTCCCTCTCCTCGATGTTCCACTTGCCGGCCTCGCCCCAGCGGAAGCCGATGGAGCCGACCGGGCAGACGAGCGCGTCGTCCCGCGCCTCGTCGATGGCGACGGTCTTCCATTCGGGGTTGTTGGCCTGGCCCAGTCCTTCCGGCAGGTCGGAGGCGCGCAGCATGCGGTCCGGCACATAGCCGCCCTCCGCCTGTCTGAGCCTCACCAGGAACGGCATGTCGGTATAGCGCCGGCAATAATCCTCGAAATAGGGGCTCCGGCCCGCAAGGTGCCATTCCTTCAGGATCACATGGCCCATCGCCAGCGCGAGCGCGGCGTCGGTGCCCTGCTTGGGATTGAGCCAGATATCGGCGAATTTCGACGCCTCGCTGTAGTCGGGCGTCACCGTCACCACCGTCGCGCCCTTGTAGCGGACCTCGGTCATGAAATGGGCGTCGGGCGTGCGCGTCTGCGGCACGTTCGAGCCCCACATCATCAGGAAGGTGGAGTTGTACCAGTCCGCGCTTTCCGGCACGTCGGTCTGCTCGCCCCAAGTCTGCGGGCTGGAGGGCGGCAGGTCGCAATACCAGTCGTAGAAGCTCATGCACACGCCGCCGATCAGCGACAGGTAGCGCGAGCCGGCGGCGTAGGAGACCATCGACATGGCCGGAATCGGCGAGAAGCCGATCACGCGGTCGGGCCCGTGGGTCCTGATCGTATAGACATTGGCCGCCGCGACGATCTCGTTGACCTCCTCCCAGTCGGAGCGCACGAAGCCGCCGAGCCCCCGCACCCGCTGATAGTCGCGGCGCTTCGCCTCGTCCTCGACGATGGACGCCCAGGCGGCGACCGGCGCCATGGTCCGGCGCGCCTCGCGCCAGTGGCGGACGAGCCGGCTGCGCACCAGCGGGTATTTCAGCCGGTTGGCGCTGTAGATGTACCAGGAATAGCTGGCACCCCTGGAGCAGCCGCGCGGCTCGTGGTTCGGCAGGTCCGGGCGGGTCCGCGGATAGTCGGTCTGCTGCGTCTCCCAGGTGATGATTCCGCCCTTGACATAGATCTGCCAGCTGCAGGAGCCGGTGCAGTTCACGCCGTGGGTGGAGCGCACGATCTTGTCGTGCTGCCAGCGCGCCCGGTAGGCGTCCTCCCAGCCGCGGTCCTCGTTGGTGACGATGCCGTGGCCGTCCGCGAAGGTGTCCACGGTCTTGCGGAAGAAGGTCAGCCGGTCCAGGAAATGGCTCATCGGTCCGGTCTCCTCACGGGTTCTTCACATAGGCGTTCTTGCGCAGGTAGAACCACCAGTTGATGCCGATACAGACCATGTAGAAGGCCGCGAAGCCGTAAAGCGCATATTCGGGCGTCGTCGCCTTGATCTGCTCGCCGAACACCTTGGGGATGATGAAGGCCCCGTAGGCGGCGACGGCGGAGGTCCAGCCGAGGACGGGACCGGCCTGCACCCGGTCGAAGACGATGGCGATGGTGCGGAAGGTCGAGCCGTTGCCGATCCCGGTGGCGGCGAACAGCACCAGGAACAGCAGCAGGAACGGCAGGAAATAGTCTTCCGGCGTTTCCGAGGCGTAGGCGAGCGACAGGAAATACGCCACGCCCAGCGCGCAGACGACCATGACGACCGAGATGATCTGCGTCACCAGCGCCCCGCCGAGGCGGTCGGAAATCATGCCGCCGATGGGGCGGATCAGCGCGCCGATGAAGGGGCCCGTCCAGGCGTACATCAGGGCGCTCGGCCCGTTCGGGTTCACGGTCGTGTGGGTCATGACGCCGTCCACCTCGATATGCTGGAAGCCGAACACGACCTTGATCGCAAGGCCGAAGGCGGCGGCGTAGCCGATGAACGAGCCGAAGGTCATGGTGTAGATGACCGTCATCGCCCAGGTGTGCTTGTTCCTGAAGATCGCATATTGCTGGTCGAGGCTCTGGCGGATCGGGCCGGGGATGAGCCTGAGCGCGAAGACCGTGGCCGCGATGACAAGGGGCAGCACGATCCACTTGCTGAGTTCGAGCCCGGAGCCGCCGGCCTTCTCCGGCAGGAGGAGCCACAGGCCGATCGCCGCGGTGACGAGCCCGATGGCCAGCATGCCCAGCACCTTGCCGAAGGCGCCGGCCGTAGAGCCGAGGCCGGGCGACACATGCTCCGCGGTGATGTTGTTCATGCCGAACCAGGCGGCGATCACCAGCGGCACCAGGATGGCCACCCAGATATAGCCCGCATTGTGAATATAGGTTTCGGTGCCCGCCGGAATCTTGCCGACCAGCGTGCCCGAACTGTTCTCCAGAATGAGCGCCGAGCCGCCGAAGATGCCCACCGTCATCACCAGCGGCACCAGGATCTGCATGGTGGTGACGCCGAAATTGCCGAGCCCGGCATTCATGCCGAGCGAGTAGCCCTGCACGTTCTTGGGGAAGAAGAAGGAGATGTTCGACATGGAGGAGGCGAAATTGCCGCCGCCGAAGCCGGAGAGCAGCGCCATGATCTGGAACTGCCAGAGCGGCGTCTCCGGGTCCTGCAGCAGGATGCCGGTTCCGGCCGCGGGGATGATGAGCAGGGCCGTGGTCAGGAAGATCGTGTTGCGCCCGCCGGCAATGCGGATGAAGAAGGAGGAGGGGATGCGCAGGGTTGCGCCGCTCAGCCCGGCGATGGCGGCGAGCGTGAATAGCTCCGCCTGGCTGAAGGGGAACTTCAGGTTAATCATCTGGACGGTGATGATTCCCCAGTAGAGCCAGACCGCGAAGCCGCAGAGCAGGCAGGGAATGGAAATCCAGAGGTTGCGCGTGGCGGTGCGCTTGCCCTCGGCGTTCCAGAATGCCTCGTCTTCCGGGTCCCAGCTCGTCAGGTTCCTGGCCATCTCTTCCCTCTTTTCCAACCGGGCCGGCGACCTGAGCTGGCAGGTTCGACCCGTTATGCGTTAGCAGGCGGCGGCTGCGGCGCCTCCGGAACATCGCTGAGGTAGCGTTCGTCGGCGAGCGCCGGGTGCCGGCGGCGCTCCATCAGGCGGATCGCCACATGCATCCAGACGGTGCTGACCGCCACGATCGCGAACAGCGCCATGAAGGAACTGGTCCACACGCCGAACGCATCGTTCAATATGCCGAACAGGATCGGCAGGACGAACCCGCCCAGGCCCCCGATCATGCCGACCAGCCCGCCGACCGAGCCGACATGGTGCGGGTAATAGACCGGGATGTGCTTGTAGACGGCGGCCTTGCCGAGCGACATCACGAAGCCCAGCACGACGGTGAGGAAGACGAAGAACGGCAGGCTGACGCCGAAGGTGAACCGGATCGGTTCGTCGATCCCCTGGACGATGTATTCCGTGCTCGGGTAGCTCATCACGAACAGGCAGGCGAGCGACACGAGGAAGGTCAGATACATGACGAAGCGCGCGCCCCACTTGTCCGACATCCAGCCGCCGAGCGCCCGGAACACCGAGCCCGGCATGGAATAGGCCGCCGCCAGCATGCCGGCGGTGGTTACGGACAGGTCGTAAGCGCCGACATAGAAGCGCGGCAGGTACAGGGCGAGCGCCACGAAGCCGCCGAACACGAAAAAGTAGTAGGTGGCGAAACGCCAGACCTGGATATTCCTCAGCGGCGCGATCTGTTCCCGGACCGATACCGGCCGGCGGCCCTCGCGCCGGCGCGCCGTCTGCGCCGGGTCCGGCTTTGCCAGGAAATAAAATCCGACCGCCGTCAGCGCCAGCACGACCGCATAAATCTGCGCGGTCTGTTGCCAGCCGAAAGCCTCTTCCAGGTATCCCGCGCCGAAATTGGTGATTGCCGCGCCGACATTCCCCACACCGAAAATACCGAGCGCTGTGCCCTGATGCTCCTTGTCGAACCACTGCGAGGTGTAGGCGACACCGACGATGAACGACCCGCCGGCCAGCCCGAGACAGAGGGCGGCGAACAGGAAGACCTCGTAGGTCCGCACTTCGGACAACAGCCAGCAGGCGACCGCCGTAACCAGCATTTGCGCGGGGAAGACGATGCGGCCGCCATACTGGTCCGTCCACACGCCGAGGAAGATGCGGCTGACGGACCCGGTAAGGATGGGCGTTGCGACCAGGACGCCGAACTCCGTCTCGGAGAGCCCGAGATCCTCCTTGATCGTCAGGCCGAGGATCGAGAAGATCGTCCAGACGGCGAAACATACGGTGAAAGCGAAAGTGCTGAGACCGAGCGCCTTGTGCCGGTCGCCGCGGGTGACATCGGTCAGGTCGTGCATGGAACGAGGCCTCCCGAATTCACGGTGGCGTATTCGCGCCCATCCGGGAGAATAACCGGCCAGGCCGGAGCGGCAAATGATCTAGGTCAAGAGTTGTGCGCTTCCGCCGGACGGACGCCGCAGCGCCCGGCTCGCCGCCCCGACGCTATCTCCGGGCGCGCATTTCCCTGAGCGCCGCATCCACGTCGAAGGACGGGGTGCGGCCCTCCTGCGGCGTCACGCCTTCCACGGCGATTTCCGGCACGATCGGGCGGATGTCCGCGTTCCTGAGCCAGAGTCTGAGCAGGTGTCGGCGCCGGTCGGGCTCCTCCCAGTCCTCGAAGGCCGTGCGCGCATGCAGGTGGGTGAAATTGTTGAACCAGAGGATCTCGCCGGGCATGAGCGTGAAGCGCAATTGCAGCTCGTCGCTCCCTGCGGTGGCCATGAATGCTTCCATGGCAGCTTCCTCGAGCGCGCCGAACGGCGCGCCCTTCGCTTCCTGGCCCATGACGGCATAGGTCTTGACCCATCGGCAGCTGACCTTGCCATCGACGGACGAATAGACCGGGACCTTGTGCGGCGTGACGGGGTCGTCGCCGGGCGCCTCCTCGCCGCGGCGGTGCATGTGGAAGCCTTCGTAAAGCCGCTCCAGGTAGCCGGGCGTTTCGGCAAGCAGCCGGTTGTGGACGGCAAGCGCGTTGGTGAGCAGCGACACGCCGCCCTCTCTCGCGGCCCGGAGGCTGAACAGGCCGACGATATGCGCGCGGTCCGTGTGGGGCTCCAGTTCCCTGCGGGCGCGGTAGGCGCGCGCATGCGGGTCCTCGCGCGTCGTGTCCCGGACATGCCCCAGCCGGTCGCCCAGGACGCTCTGCGAGATGCCGGAGCCGAGCTGCGCGCCCATGGCCCAATAGACCCGCTCCGCATCCTCCTGCCGCCAGCGTTCCACCGGCAGGCCGGCCATCACCGCAAAGCCGCGCCCGTCCCGCAACTCGTCGTAAAGGTCCGCAAGCCGGGCCTCGACCGACGGGCAGCGGAAGTCATCGCGGCCGATATCGTCGAGCGATTTGCCCTCGCGGTCCATCTCGCGGATGAACCCGTCCAGCTCGGCGATCTCGGCCGCCGTCAGCCGGACGGTGTAGTCCTCGGGACCGGCGAAATCCCGGACAGTCCAGATACCCGAATCGTCAACGGCCTGCATCGCTTTCCTCCCGCAAAGTCTCCTGTGCGTCGCAGCATCGCCGCCGGTCCGCGTGCCGGCATATTGGCCATGCCGAACGCGGCGGGGTCAAGCGTCGGCCCGCGAAGCGGCGATGGTTTGCGCGTGCGCTCCAGAAGGTGTATAATTCCTCAAATCATACACATGGATGGCGGCGATGCGCACCAATATCGACATTGACGACGCCCTGATGGCCGAGGTGATGGAAGCGGGCGGATTCAGGACCAAGAAGGCGGCGGTCGAGGAGAGTTTGCGCCTGCTCGCGCGCACGCTGTCGCAGGGGCGCCTGCGCGCGCTCCACGGCAAGCTGGACTGGGAAGGCTCTCTCGACGACATGCGGCGCGACCGGTGATCGTCGTCGATTCCTCGGTCTGGATCGACTATTTCAGGGGCGTCGATACCCGCGAGACGGCGCTGCTACACGGCCTGCTCGGGGTCGAGCCGGTCGTCATCGGCGATCTGGTGCTTGCGGAGGTTCTGCAGGGATTCCGGCGCGACCGCGATCTCCGCCGGGCCGAGGCGGCCTTGCAGACGCTGATCTTCCGGCCGATGGTCGGCCGCGCCGTCGCAATGGCGAGCGCCCGCAACTATCGCGCCCTGCGGGCCGTCGGCGTCACGGTGCGCAAGACCATCGACGTGCTGATCGCCGCCTTCTGCATCGAGAACGGCCATGTGCTGCTTCACGCGGACCGCGATTTCGATCCGCTGGAACGGCTTCTGGGGCTGCGGACCCTCTGAGGCGGCCGCCATGCGCAGCGACGTGACTGGGCTTCATGCCGTCTGCGAGGGACCGCTCGGGCAGGCGCCGGGCCTGGCCCGCCCCGCTCAGCCCTCCGACGGCCCCCACCAGGCGGCCCCCGCGATTTCGGCGCCAGGATCGTTCCTGCCGGTCTCGAAGGTAAGCCGGATCCGGCATCCGGACCTGCCGACGACCAGGCGGGGCCGTCCCTCCGGGCCGACCAGCAGGCCCCGTTCGGGGTCGTAGGAGAAACCGGACTCCGGCTGGATGTCGCCCCACTGCATCAGGGCCGCGAAGCCGCCGCCCGAAAAACCGTCGATCAGCAGGTAGAGCGCATCTTCCGTTACGCTGCCGTAGCCCAGCACCTGCGCGCTCCCGTCCGATTGGCGGACGGCGACGATCTCGTCAAGTTCCACCGTGCCGCGCAACTCCGGGCCCGCATATACGGTGCGGCCGGAAAGGACTGTCGCCAACGGCTGGAGCGCAGCGCCGTCCCCGGACGGAACCGGCGCTTCCCGGGAACGCCGCCGGCCGGCCTGCAAGCTTCCGGGAAACCGTCGCGGCGGCGCTTGCTGCGACAAGCGGGTCTCCCGTGTCTCCTCATTTTCGGAACGCATGGTGCGCCCTTCTTGCGTTGTTTCCGTGCTGGGGGAGCGGCCCGGCGGGCTCTCTCTTCGCACCGGGCGGCCGGGAGAGGAACGCGCTCCTCCAGCCATGCGCTCGATTATCTGGCAAAGAACCGGGCACCGCGAACGGGCGGCATCAACCTGTTGAAATTATTGGCCTTCGGAGTTTCACGCCCGCGCCGAAAAAGCTCCAGGTCCCGACAACCCGAACGCCGAGCGCGCAATGTCAGGCCGGCTCCGGGCAACACATTGGGACCATGGGAGCGCAAACATGAACATAGTTGCCCTGGAGACTACTTGCCTTGGAGTGCGTCACAGGACCGCTTTATGGCGGGAAAGGGATTTTTAAGCTGCTGTTGGTCGCGCGCGGGTTCATTCCGGGGAAGAACGGCTGTGCGTCCTTCCCGGGGCGGACGCAAGAGGGGCCCCGCAGGCGCTTGTGGGGGGAGTTGGACAGTGTAGGATTCCTGCCGCCATGCGCAGCGACGTATCGGAACTCCGGTCCTTCTATGACGGCCCGCTCGGGCGGGCGGCGGGGCTTGTGCTGGCGCAGCGCGTGCGGCGGCGCTGGCCTTCGCTCGGCGGGATGCAGGTGCTGGGGCTCGGCTATGCGCCGCCCCTGCTGGACGGGCTCGGCGACGGGACCGCGCACGTGCTGGCCGCCATGCCGGCGGGGCAGGGCGCGTTGCGCTGGCCGGCGGAGGAGCGCTGCCGCACGGTGCTGACGGAGGAGGATGCGCTGCCCTTCCCCGACCTCGCCTTCGACCGCGTGCTGCTCGCCCACGATGTCGAGACCTCGGACCATCTGGCGGGGCGGCTGCGGGAAATCTGGCGCGTCCTGGCGGCGGAGGGCCGGCTGATGGTCATTGCGCCTAGCCGCCGCGGCCTCTGGGCGCGCTTCGAGCACACGCCCTTTGGCCATGGCCGGCCCTGGTCGCGCTCGCAGCTGGAGCGGCTGTTGCGCGAGGCGATGTTCGAGCCGCTCGGCAGCGAGGAGGCGCTGTTCGCCCCGCCGCTCCGCCGGCTGGTCCGGCCCGGCGCGGCGGAGGCCTGGGAGCGCTTCGGGCGGCGCTGCCTGCCCGTGTTCGGCGGGGTAGTGATCGCCGAGGCGGCGAAACGGCTCGCGGGCGTCACGCCCCTGCCCGTGCGGTCGCGCCGGTCGCTGCTGCAGGGGGTGCTTACGCCGCAGCCGAGCGGCGCTCCTCGCTGCGGGCCGCCTCCCAGCCGATCAGCGCCGCCTTCCGCGCCAGCCCCCACTCGTAATTGTGGAGATAGCCGTTCGCCAGGATGACCCGGTGGCAGGGCACCAGCCACGACACCGGGTTGCGGCCGATGGCGGCGCCGACCGCCCGCGCCGCGCGCGGCGCGCCGATTGCCGCGGCCACATCGCCATAGGTGGCGAGCGCGCCCGGCGGAATGCGCAGCAGCGCATCCCAGACGCGGATCTGGAAATTGGTGCCGTGCAGGCAGAGCGGCAGCGCCGGTGCGCCCGCCTCCGGCCGGAAGATGCGGTCTGCGAGCGCTTCGGTCCCTTCGGCGTCTTCCGCGAACGCCGCGGCCGGCCAGCGCCGGCGCATGTTCTCCAGCCCGGCGCGCTCTTCGCCCTCGGCGGCGAAGGCGAGCCCGCAAAGGCCCCGGTCGGTCGCCATCAGCAGGCAGCGGCCGAAGGGCGAGTCGTGGATGCCGTAGCGGATCGCAAGCCCCGCCCCGCGCCGCTTGTAGTCGCCGGGGGTGACGGCTTCGTGGGTCACGAACAGGTCGTGCAGCCGGCCGGGGCCGGAGAGCCCGGCGTCCCAGGAGGCTTCCAACACGCTGGCGTTCTCCGCGAGGCTGGCCTTGGCGCGCTCCAGGGTCAGATATTGCAGGAACCTGGTCGGGCTGATGCCGACCCAGCGGCGGAAGGTGCGCTGGAAGTGGTGCGGGCTCATGCAGGCGGCGGCGGCCATCTCGTCGAGCCCCGGCTGGTCGGCCTGGTTCTCGGCGATCATGGCGAGCGCGCCTTCGATGCGGGAATAGAGGCTCATGGACATGGGGCCTGGGTCTCCTTGCCGGGTGTCGGGGGCAAAGCTAGGATCGGCCCGGCGCCTCCGCCACCCGATGCTTGCGCATTTTGGCCGACGCCGTGAGCAGCAGCAAAGGCTTGACATAGTCCGCGCAAAAGCCAAAATCCTCGGTGGAGGCTTTGGGGCGCTTCGGCGCTTCATTGCCTTTTTCTTTATGGCGGACCGTTATCGCGCTCCGCCTGTGTACGCAGGTCATCGATATACGCGAAACTCCAGATATCGAATTGCGGATTGCCTAATCGCTCGCGCGTCGCCCGGTAGCGCAAGCGGGCAATCTGGTGCGCAAAGGATGCCAGCTCGGGCCGTGCGGGCTTGGTCATCCGGCTCAGGCGAAAGCCCCAGGAAATCACATAGGCAACCAGATCCGCGATCTGTACGCCCGTCGTAAGGTCGCTATGCACGAAAAACGGCTCGGGGATGATCCGGCCTGCGCGAAGCCTGCCGACCGCTGTTCCCGCGAAATATCGGTGCATCTGGTCGATCAGCAGGTGGCTCTGCGACTTTTCGAGTTCGTCGAACACCACAATGCCCTGCTCCTCTGGCGCGACGTCCTCAAGGAAGTAGAAGAACCTCTCGAACAGGTAGGCATAGTCCTTCCGCAGCCCGTCCCCGGCGGTGGGACGGGCGTCGTTCTCGACAATGCTGGCAAAGGCGCGGCAGTCGAGCCGCTCGCAGATGTCGAAGACAGAGGCCACATAATCGAGTTTCGCCAAGGCCAACGCCTTCAGCATCCGGGGATCGGCCCGAGCACCGTCGTCGAGCGCTGCCCGGGCAAGGTCCGATGCGGCCGCTGCATCCACCTCGACATCGCCACGGTCCCGATGACGGAAAACCTTGCGCTTCAACAGCAGCTTGCCCTTGAGCTCGCGGCGGCCGTCACTGTAACGCCGGCCGAAGAACCGGACTTCGGCTTCATGAAGGCGCTCGATGACCTCGCGCACGACCCGATCCCGGATCGCCACCCCGGCCAGAACCTCATAGGGCGACGCGGCATTGTCGTGACCGCTTTCGTCGACGAATAGTAGCCAAGCCATAATGAGTTGCCTTGTGGTATGCGGTGGCGGTTTTCGCTTTTCAGGATTGAACGACGATCAAGCCGGTTCTTGTTCATTGTTGGGCCGGTTCAGCCGAAATCCTCGCCGTGAGACCTGTCGGCGAGCCTTCTTCGCGTCTTCATCGACCTTGCGGAAATCCGGTTCCAACTCTTTCAGCCGAGCCACCAAGCCTCCGAGGTCGTAGATATTGGTCAACTTCCCGCCATGGCGCGCGCGTCTCTGGATGCGTTTGACGAGGCCTGCGGTTTCAAGCTCCGCGATGTAGCGCTGCACTTGACGAGGACTCAGTCTCAGCCGCTCTGCCAATACTGCCTTGCTCGGGTATGGTTTTCGTTCGCGCTCCCACCAAAAATCGCAGAGTTGCAACAGGACAGCGAGCTGTGTCGGATTAAGGCCCAGTCGGTTCTGTGCTCGCAGGAGCAGCGATGGCACCATGCAGAAGCCGAGAGCGAGAACCCTCGTGCCCCACTTCCTTTCAGATGCCCTTCCCGTTTCCTTGCGCGGGCGCAACGGGATGACGTTCTCTGCTGCTGCGGTTTCGTTGTTGCTCATGGCAAACCCTCCGTGTTCGAGGTCAATATCGGCGCTCATATCGTCGATAACAAGGCCCCAATACTAGACAAATATGTCTCTTGGCAGGAGATGTCCATGACTTGTGCATGCGGTCAGGAACGTCGTCCACAGAACATCCGTGAACGGACACAAATACGGGCTACACAAACTAGGCCGAAGTAGCCACCAGACGCGAATGTCTTGTGGTTGCCTCTCAAGATAGACGTGGATGCCGGAACCTCGGAGAGGAAGGGGCTCGAGGATATTGTCGTTCCGATCGCATTCAGGCGCCGGCCCGCGGCATCTCTGGCCTCCACCAAAGGCCTCACTCCGCATTTCGGCAGGCTGTGTCCCGGCCGCCGGCTTGATTGCATCGCAGTCGATCCTAGAATGGCGTTCAACGGCGAACGGAGCACGGGACCCGTGGCCAGCATTACGATCCGCAGCCTCGACGACGACGCGAAGACCCGTCCGCGCGATTCTGTCGGGCGCGAGACCCCTCCCCGGAATCTCGCGGGCGCGATTCGCGCGCGGACCGCGCCCCTCGGCGGCGTGGACCTGGAACTGCCTCCGCGCGGGCCCGGGCGCGAACCGCCGTCCTTCGATTGAGGCGGCGGTGGTGTTCCTGCCAGGCACAAGCATAGTATCCGAACTCCTGCGCCCGTCTCCCCCCGATTCGGGTTGAACCCCGTGCGCCTCACCCTGCTCGGCACCGGTACGCCCGCGCCCTCGCTGAAGCGCATGGGCTCCGGCTACCTGGTCGAGACCGGCGGCGACACCATCGTGCTCGACCACGGGCCCGGCGCGCACCACCGGCTGCTGGAGGCGGGCAGGCGGGCGGTCGATGTCACCCATTGCTTCCTCACCCACCTGCATTACGACCATTGCATGGACTATGCGCGCCTGGTGATGAACCGCTGGGACCAGGGCGCGGGCGAACTGGCGGAACTGCAGGTGTTCGGCCCGCCGCCGACGGCGCGCATGACGGAGCTGCTGTTCTCGCCGGAGGGGGTTTACGGCCCCGACATCGAGGCGCGTACCCGCCACCGCTGCAGCCTCGACGTTTACGAGGCGCGCGGCGGCGCCGGCGCGCGCGCCCGGCCCGACCCGCAGGTGCGCGAGGTCGGCCCCGGCGATACTGTCGAAGGCAATGACTGGCGCGTCACCGTGGGCGAGGGCTGGCACTTCCAGCCTTACCTGCAATGCCTTGCCTTCCGCATCGACACGGACGCGGGCTCGATCTGCTATTCGGGCGACAGCGGCGGCGTGTGCCCTGGCATCGTCGAACTGGCGCGCGGCGCGGATGTGCTGATCCACATGAACCATTTCTTCACCGGCACCGAGCCCTCGCCGGAATACCGCCGCGCCTGCGGCAACCATATGGATACCGCGCAGGTGGCGGCGGAGGCGGGCGTGGCGACCCTGGTGCTGACCCACATCACCAGCCAGATCGACACGCCCGTCATGCGCTCGCGCATCCTGCGCGAGATGGCGCCGGTGTTCGGCGGCGACATTGTCTGGGGCGAGGACCTGATGGAGGTCCCGGTCCGGCAGGCGGGCCCCGGGCGCATCGACTGACAGAGTGGGGAAGGCGGACACGATGAACGATATCCTGAATGCGGGGCCGGCCCCGGTGGAGACGCCGCAATGCTGGTACGGGCCGGACATGGCGTCGAGGCCGGAACTCTGGACGCATTGTCTAGCGCCGGAGGAGATCGCCGGGATCGAAGCGGCGGTGGCGCGTCTCGACGATGTGCCCATTCTGGAAATGGCGCGCGAGCCGCTGCCGGGGCTGGAGGGGCGGCTCGCCCGCATTCGCGAGGAGGCGCTGCACGGCATCGGCTTCCAGGTGATCCGCGGCCTGCCGGTCGGGCGCTGGACGGTCAGGCAGTCCGCGGCGGCCTTCTGGCTGCTCGGCCTGCATCTGGGCGAGGCGGTTTCGCAGAACGGCAAGGGCCATGTGCTGGGCCATGTGCGCGACCTCGGCCTCGACTACAGCCTCGCGGAGACGCGCGGCTACCAGACCAGTGCGCGCCTGCCTTACCACACCGACCAGTCCGACCTCGCCTGCCTGCTCTGCCTCAGCACGGCGCGCGAGGGCGGGCTGTCCTCGCTCGTGAGTTCGGTCACGATCTGGAACGAGATGGTCCGCCGCCGGCCGGACCTGGCGGCGGCGCTCTGCCGGCCGGTCGCCCGCACGCGCTGGGGCGAGGTGCCGGCGGGCCGCAAGCCCTGGGCGGAGGTGCCGGTCTTCCTGCCCTGGCGGGGCAATGTGGTCACGACCTACACGCGCAGCGCCGTCGAGAAGGCCCGGCCGATGCCCGGCCCGCCGGAGCCCTCGGCGCTCCAGACCGAGGCGATGGACATGATCGACGCGCTCGCCGCCGACCCGGCGCTGCACCTCGACATGGCGCTGGAGGAGGGCGACCTCCAGATCGTCTCCAACCACCGCATCCTGCACTCGCGCACGGCCTATCTGGACTGGGAGGACCCGGCGCGCAAACGCCACATGCTGCGCCTCTGGGTCGCCTGCGCCGACGGCCCGGACCTGCCGCCGCTGATGACGGAGGAATATCAGGAGGCGACGGCGTCGGGGCGCCCG
>JAJEAZ010000653.1 GCA_022824105.1 Alphaproteobacteria bacterium | reverse complement strand
GCGGAGGCCGTCGCCTGGGCGATGGCGCACCTGTCGGAGCGCGAGGCGGTGTTCGCCCGCGCCGATCTCCTGGCCGCCGCGCTCGCCCACGGGCCGGGCAGGACGACCATCGGCGAGGCCGAGCGCGAGGTGGCGCGGCTGGAGAAGGCAGGCGCGCTGCACGCGGTGGACATGCCGGGGGCCGAGGACTCGCTCGCCACCGACCGCACCGCCGGCGAGGAGCGCGAGACGGTTGCGTTGATGCGGGGCGGCCAGGGCCGCGGCCGGGCGCCGATGCGCGGCTGGCAGGTGCAGGGTCACCTCAACCGAGGGCCGCTCACCGCCGGGCAGAAGGATGCGGTGAAGCTGATCCTGTCGGCGAAGGACCGCACGGTGGGCGTCCAGGGCTATGCCGGGACGGGGAAGACGACGATGCTGAACCGCGCGCGCACGCTGGCGGAGAAGAAGGGCTGGCGCATGGCGGGTCTCGCGCCGTCGGCCTCGGCCGTCCAGACGCTGGCCTCCGAGGCCGGCATCGAGTCGGAAACCCTCCAGCGCTTCCTCGCCCGCAACGCCGGCGTCGCTGAGGGCAGGCTCACAGGCAAGGGCGCGAAGGCGATGCGCGCCGCGTTCGCGAAGACCATCCTGGTGGTCGACGAGGGCTCGCTCGCCTCCACCGTGCAGGCCCGCGACCTGCTGCGCATCGCCAACGCGCTGCGCATCCCGCGCGTGGTGCTGGTCGGCGATGCGAAGCAGCTCGACGCGGTGGACGCCGGCAAGCCCTTCGCCCAGCTCCAGGCCGCCGGAATGCAGACCGCCACGATGGACGAGATCATGCGCCAGCGCGACCCGGCGCTGAAGGAAGCGGTGGAAGCCAGCCTGAAGGGCGACATCGAGCGCGCCTTCGAGAAGCTCGGGGACAACGTCGCCGAGGTCAAGCCCGACAACATCGCGGGCGCCGTCGCCGCGCGCTGGCTCGGTCTGTCCACGGAAGCGCGGGAGAACACGGGCGTGATGGCGCCCTCCCACGAGCTCCGGCAGCAGATCAACGGCCATATCCGCGAACGCCTCGCCCGCGAAGGACGCATCCACGGCCCCGCCATGCAGTCCGAGCGGCTGGTCTCGAAGGGCTACACCGGGCCTGAGAAGGCGCTCGCCGCCAACTACGCGGCCGGCGACGTGGTGGCGTTCCACCGCCCCTACAAGCGCATCGGCGTCGGGAAGGGCGACGAGCGCACCGTCACGGGCGTCGACCGCGCGAGCCACGAGGTCCTGCTCGACGACGGAAAGGGCGGCGCCGTCGCCTGGAAGCCCGACGAGATCGGCGGGCGACGGGGCGGCAGCGAGGTCTACCGGCGCGAGGACATCGAGCTCCGGGCCGGCGATCGCATCCGCTGGACGCGCAACGATGCCGGGCTCGGGCTGGTCAACAGCCGCACGGCGGACGTGATCGCGGTGAAGGACGGCCGGGTGACGTTCCGACTGGAGGACGGGAAGACGCTGGAGCTCGGCACGGGCGATCCCCAGTTGCGCCATCTCGACCACGCCTGGGCCTCCACCGTGCACGCGTTCCAGGGCCGCACGGTCGACAACGTGATCGCCGCGATGGAGGCCAGGCACAAGCATCTCACCACGCAGAAGAGCTTCTACGTCGAGATCAGCCGGGCGCGGGACCGCGCCGAGCTGGTCACCGACGACGCGGCCGACCTCAAGGCGCAGCTCCAGGCCGTCACCGGCGAGCGCATCGCGGCGCTCGAAGGCATCGGCGAGACGGCCCGCGGGGCCGGGCGCGAGGCGCCGGACAAGACGGCGGAGGCCGTACAGGACGGCGAACGGCAGCCCGGTCGCGACAGCGGACCGGGCATCGGCAGGGGCCGCGGCGGTCCGGAGACGCCCGCCAAGGCGCCCGCGAAGGAAGCCGAAGCACCGGCGCGGGAGCGCGGCAAGGGAGGCATCGACCTCGGGCTGTGACGGCGCCACCGCGCCGGGCGGTGACCGGAAAGGGATGGAGCGATGAGCGTGGACGGCCGGAACGAAGCCGCCGAGGGTGGGACGGTCCCCGAAAGGGCGGGCGACCTCCGCCGGACCCGTAGCATCCGCTTTTCGGATTCCGAGTGGGAGGAGGTCAAGCGCGCGGCGCGGGAGCACGACATTCCGGCCGCGGAGTTCGTTCGCCAGACCATGCTGGGGCTCGCACGCGGCCCCGAGGGCGCCGGCGCGGCCCCGGTTCCGCCGTCGTGGGCGCCGCTGATCGAGCGGATGTTCCGCTACGCCTGGTTCCTCGCGACCGAGAAACGCGATGAAATGCTCCGCGAAGGGCGCGGCGAAGAGGTCGACAGACTGGTCGCGGAGGCCCGCGCCTTCCAGGAAACGCTCGGCCGAGGCGCCCCGGACTGAGCGCGGCGGGGACGGGCGCGGGGCGCAAGCCGGTCCTGGGCG
This sequence comes from Alphaproteobacteria bacterium, assembly GCA_022824105.1. GTDB lineage: Bacteria > Pseudomonadota > Alphaproteobacteria > Bin95 > Bin95 > Bin95. Next base: position 714 of record JAJEAZ010000653.1, on the reverse strand, counting down.
GCGACGCTCACGCAATCCAAGCGCATTGCGGTCGGTGACAGGCGGGGCCGGTCGGGCCGGGCCAGCGCAACTCGCGCGCACTGCGGTTGGGCCAAGCGGCACCGGGCAGCGTAACACGCTCCAAACACGTGCACTGCGGGGCGCACTGCGCTGGGGGTCGATCCGGGGCCGCGCGGGGTCCCCGGGGGTGACGATCCGCGAGTTGCATACGAAACTCGCTCGCTCCAACAACCGCTCGGCCCCGGTTGGCATCGAAAGACCCCGAATGGAACGGACATGATCCCCGCTGGCACGCCTGCATCAACGATGCGTGGGGTGTGGAGCCGAAGCCCGCCCCGGCGGGTCGGAATCACGATGCGCGATGTATGAGCGATGGGGGAATCGACGCCGGGGAACCCGGCGGATGGAAGCCGCCACGGCGATTGAGTGGCGGGCGGTGCGGCCGGAGCCGCAGGCAGGCAGTGCGCAGCACGCTGCCGGAGGCGGTGGCGTCGCCGACCGCACCGGTGCCGGCGCTACTGCACGGCGCAGTGCGGAGGCGGCGAGCCGGGGCGATGCCCGCTGCCGGCGTAGCCGGCCAGGGCGAGCGAGGCGAGGTCCGCGACGAGCGCGGCGCGCAGCGCCAGCGCGAGGAGGACGCGGCGGTCCGGCGGACGATGCCGTCGAACATGGCAACGAGCGCGTCGTCCCGGCAGCGGCGGCGAGCGCAGCGAG
>JAJEAZ010000188.1 GCA_022824105.1 Alphaproteobacteria bacterium | reverse complement strand
CCGAGGGCGGCCAGCATGGTCAGGTTCATGATGCTGCGGGTCTTGTCCGGCAGGCCGTCGCGGCACCACACCGTGCCCCAGCAATATTCGGTGACGAACTGCTGGAGCTGGTGGGCGAAATCGTCCTCCGCGCCCCGGGCGATGGAGGGGCCGACATACTCTTCGCCGAGCACCCGGCGGCGGGCTTCCAGGCCCTGCTCGAAGCCGGGCGTGCGGTTGTAGCTGCTGAGGTCCATGGTCTTGTTCGCTCCGTTTCGGTCCCCCGCAGCAAAGCCCATTCGGGCCCTGCACTCAAGCGGCCGTCCTTCAGCCGCGGCGGCCCGGCAGCAGGGCCGCGATCCAGGCCGGCAGGCTGAGCAGGGCCGCCGCGACCGCAATCGCCAGCGGCCCGAGCAGGCCGGCGGGCAACGCCGCCGCGGCCGTCGCGGCGCCCAGCCCCGCTCCCGCCGCCCAGGCCCCCCGCCGATAGCCGAGCCGCCAGAGCCTGCGGCACGCCAGCGCCAGAGGCAGGCCGCAAAACGCCACGGGCGCCAGGGACAGCAGGGCGGGCCCGAAATCCGCGCCCGCCAGCGGCCCGCCCGCAAACCGCACCGCCGCCGTCGCCGCAACCGCCGCCGGCAGCCAGAGCAGCGCCAGCAGCCAGAAGCCGCAATGAAGGAAAGGCCCGCGCCCGTTCATGCGCTGCCTCGCGCGCAGACCGCCGGCTTACCGGACGGAAAACTCCGCCTCCGAGACGGGTTTCCCCTCCGGATTGACGAGGCGCATGCGGCCGTTGCGGCGCTGGAGGCTCAGGCGGTCGTCCCAGAACATCGGGCGCAGGAAGCGGATGGAGAGGTCGAGCCGTTCCGGCATGCCCTCCCCGGAAAGCGCGGCGATGTAGTAGTGGATACCCATGAGGCCCGCGGCGATGGGCGCCCGGAAGCCGTAACGCGCCGCAACCTCCGGGTCGTTGTGGATCGCGTTCAGCGTGTCGTCGCTGTAGGCGGCCACGCCTTCCGGCGTCAGGCGGTGCCCGGCGACTTCCCGGAAACCCTCCTCGTCGGGTGGGACAGCCCCGCCGCCCGGCCCCCGCTTGCGCGCCGGGTCGGGGCGCAGGCCGGAGCGTTCCGTCTCGCAGACCTCCCTGCCCTCCCCGTCGACATAGCGGAACCGGCACCAGACCCGCCGCCCGCGCGGCACATCCTCGATCCGCGTCACCCCGCCCGCCACCGTCAGCGGCTCGTCCAGCCGCGCCGCGCGGCGCAGGCGGAAACGCTGTGTCATATGCACCTGCCCGAGCAGCGAAATGCCGGATTCGTGCATGGCCTTGAGCGCGCCGTGCCCGAGGAAGGTCGGGTCCGCCAGATCGCCGTAACGCCCGGCGTCGATGCCGGCCGCGCGCAGCTTCGCCTCCTGGAACGCCCGTTCGACGGCGAATTCGACAGTCTCGAACGCGAAACCCTCTTCCAGCAGTTCATCGCCTTGCATCGGCCCTGTCCTCTTCTCCCGCCTCGATCCCGGCGCGGCGAGCCAGCGTGCCGGCGAACACCCAGCTGAGCGCCGCCATGCCCGCCGCCGCCGCAAGGCTCGCGACGAGGCCGCCCATCTGGAAACTGATGCCCGACAACAGCGTGCCGAGCAAGCGCCCTGCGGCGTTGGACATGTAGTAGAAGCCGACATCCATCGTCACCCGTTCGGCCCTGCTCAGGGCAAGGATCAGGTAGGAATGCAGCGAGGAGTTGAGGGCGAAGACGCCGCCGAAGACGAGGAGCACCGCGACCAGCGCCGCCGTCAGAAGAGCGCCCTCCATCGCCGCCGCGGCAAGCGCCAGCAGGGCCGGGATCAGGGTCAGCGCGGCGACCCAGAGCTGCGCCAGCCGGATGGCGTCGCCGACGCTCTTCTCCCGCGCGCGCAGCAGTCTCGGGGCGAGCGCCTGCACGGCCCCGTAACCGATGATCCAGAGCGCCATGAAGCCGCCGACCAGGAAGAAGGCGGCGCGGTCCGATTCCGGCGTGCCGTCGGACAGCACGGTGTAGAAATAGACCGGCAGCGCGACGACGAACCACACGTCGCGGGCGCCGAACAGGAACAGGCGCGCCGCGGAAAGCCGGTTCACCAGCGGGCTTCTGGAGAACACCTCGCGGAACTTCGCCTTGCGGTCGCCGCGCGGCAGGCCCGCCGGCATCCAGACCGCGACGGCCGCGAGGATGACCGCCAGCACTGCCGCCATGCCGACCACCGCCGCCTCGAAGCCCGCAAGCGCCAGCAGCGCCGCGCCCAGCAGGAAGCCGAGCCCCTTCACCGCGTTCTTCGAGCCCGTGAGCGTCGCCGTCCAGCGGAACAGCGCGCCCTGCTCCTCCGCCGGCGCGAGCAGCCTGACGGCGCTCTTGGCGCTCATCTTGGAGAGGTCCTTGGCGATGCCGGAAAGGCCCTGCGCCGCCATGACGAAGGCGACGGAGAGCGCCGTCGTCCAGCCGGGGTCCAGTTGCGTCAGCGCACAGAGCGCTACGATCTGCAGCCCGAGCCCGGCATAGAGCGTCGAGGTGAGCCCGAAACGGGCCGCGAGCCAGCCGGCGGAGAGGTTGGTCGCGATGCCCATGAACTCGTAGAGCAGGAAGAGGTATGCGAGATGGACGGGCGAGAAGCCGAGCGTGTGGAAATGCA
>JAJEAZ010000674.1 GCA_022824105.1 Alphaproteobacteria bacterium | reverse complement strand
ACCGTCTCGAAGAAGAGGCCCGCAATCTTTACCACCAGCCCTTCCGACGAACCGAGAGCTACTTCGAATGGCTCCCCAGGCGCGATGAAATCTTCGCCAGGCTGCACCGGCTCCACGCCGATCCCGTCCTGAAAAACCACTTGCACTATGTCCCCGACATCGAGTGCCAGATCGACCGCATCGCCGACCCAAGCCTTTCCACGGCATTCGATCCGGTCCTGGCAGACCAGAGGCGCCGCTTCGACTTCAGTCCCGAAATGGAGGAAGTGGCCGCCATCTACGGCCGCGCCCACGAGGATGTGCATGACGCCGATCTGATTCCCTACGCCACGGCGCACTTCAGCGACCTCGAGACCGCCATCGAAACGGCGATCGGCGCCTCCGCCGGCAACCCGCGCCGGCTCGGCGCCCTTTACACGCTGCAGGCCCAGCTCGCCATCTCCACCGGGCGCCGGGAAGACGCCCGCGCCGCTATCGACGATCTCGAACAGGTCTCGACCCAACTCACCAGCCTGCAGGCCTGGGCCTCGTCGAACCGGCAGCCCATCCACCGGGCCCCGGAGTTCGCGGCCTGGCGGGACCGGGCCGACGAGGTCCACGACCGCTGCCAGCGCATGCGCACCGATTACCATCTCTCTGTCCACTTCCAGCGAACCGGCGTGTCCGACGACTCCGTTGCAATGAACCTGTCCCTCCTTCGGGACAGCCGGTTCCAGAAGCCGCCCTCACCCGAGCAGGTCGCCGCGCAGCGCCAGGCCCGTGCCGAGGCCCGCGCCGACTCCCGCGAGGAATCGGCCTCCATGAGCGCCTGACCGGCCGCTCACAGCAGAAAACCCAGGAGAGCATCCAGCCATGAATCCCGAACTGCATGCCTTCTTCCTCGACCCCTCCGCATCCGGCCATTTCCTGCATGCCGAGCTCTCCGAGGCCTATCGGCGCGCTTACGAGCAGGCCGGCGGCCAGCACGAACTGATGGCCTATGCCGACGAGTTCGACTTCCTCCTCGAGGAGACCCGCGAATACCTGGACGATGAGGCGGAACACCACCTCCACCCGGAATATGTCAGCAGCCTCGCCGACCTGCAGGCCGCTCTCCGGTCCATGGAACGACGCGCCGCCCAGGTCAGCGACCTGCAGATCGAAATCCGACAGAGCCTCGAGGAGATCGAGGAGCTCCGCATCCGCCACGGCGAAGGCCTGCTGGCCGGAGACGACCCCTCCTGGGAAAGCTGGCTGGAGGCCCGCCAACGCACCCTGGCGGAAGTCGAGCGCCTCCGCGCCGATCCCGACATGGCGCCCCACCTCGACCGCGTCCTGACCAACCTCCCCGACCTCGCCAATGCCACGACGCCGGCGACCCTGGCCGAAGCCGCCGCGGCAGCGGCATCGCCGCCTGCGCCGGCCCCGGGCGAAACCGCGGCCGTCGCGCCGGCCGCCGATGCTGCCCTGCAATCGCATGCCGAGCCCGCAACCGCTCAGGTCCCCCGGAACGACCGCCCCCTTGTGTGGGCCGGCATCGGGTCGCGCGGGACCGGGAAGGAGCCGGTGCCCCCGTCCATGTTCGCCGACATGACCGAACTCGCGCGCCGCATGGCCGAAGCCGGCTGGCACCTCTCCTCCGGCGGCGCGGACGGCTCCGACACGGCCTTCGCCAACGGCACCCCCGTCGACCAGCGCACGATCTGGCTCCCCTGGCCCGGTTACAACGACCTCTCCGGACCCGACTGCCACCCGATCCCCCGGAATCGCCTCCAGCAATCCCTCGAACTCGCGGAACGCTTCCACCCGGCCTGGGACATATGCACGCCCGGAGGCCGCAAACTCCATGCCCGGAACGGCCTGATCCTGCTCGGCCGCGACCTCGACCGCCCCGTCGATGCCGTCGTCGCCTACACCAGGGGCGGCAAGGTCGACGGAGGCACCGGGCAGGGCCTCCGCATCGCCATGGAGCGCGGCATCCCGATCTTCAATCTCGGCTCCATGACGATGGAACAGGCCTGGGACAAGCTCCAGGCCCTGCAGCGCTCCCTTCGCCCGGACACAGCGGTCCGGCCCGCCGCGGAAACCGGCCGGAAGGAGGCAGCGGGGCAGGGCGCTACGCGCAGCTACGACGCCGACACCGCCTGCGTCTTCCGCTTCAGCCGCGACGAATGGGGCGTCTTCAGCAACTTCTTCCCTTCCATCCAGGCGATCGACGCCGGCGGACATAGGTTCAAGACCTCGGAGCACCTCTACCAAGCGGCGAAATTCCGCGGCGCCCCCGACGTCCAGGCGCGGATCGCGGGCGCCCCATCGGCCAAAGATGCCGCCGCCATGGGCCGCGACACCGCCAATACGCCGGACGCCGACTGGGACGGCCGCCGCATGAACGCCATGCGCTGGGTCATCCGGATGAAACGCGAGGCCAATCCCGAACTGGTCGACGCCGCGCTCCAAAAGACCGGCGATCGGCCGATCGTCGAGTTCTCCCGCCGCGACTCCTTCTGGGGCGCCCAGAGAACCGGGAACACGCTGGTCGGTCAGAACATCCTCGGACGGCTCTGGATGGAGCTGCGCCAGCACATACGCGACGGCGATCCGCGCGCACTCGCTTCGGCATGGGAGGATCCGCTCACCCCAAAAACCGTCGCCCGGGCGCCTGCAGCTCAAACCGCTGAAGCGGACCTGCCCGAAGCGCCCGGGCTCACCACCCGTCGCCGGTTTCTGCAGACCTCCGGCAACGCCTGGGCCGCCTCCCACGAGGACCCGGCCGCGGCCGCCGCGACCTGGCAGAGCATCAAGACGGACTACGCCTCGCTGTACGCCGCGTCCGGAGACCGCATCAACCATCTTCCCTACCAGGAAGGCTTCGCCGGCTTTCGCGATCTCGTCGCCGGCGCCGTGCGGGACGGCACATGCCCGCCCGAGCACCGGGACCGCCTCCAGGCCCTGCACCAGACCCTCGAAACCCAGGCCGGCCGCCACGACACGGTCACCGACGCCGCGAGCCGCCTCGACGACGCATTCTCCCGGCTTGAGGACCTGAAGGAGAAAGCGGACGCGGAACAGGGACATACCATCGAGACCATGCCGGGCTACACCGCCTGGCTCCGCGACCGCGATGCGGCCGTGGCGCGCTGGCGCGAGCTGGCCGCGGACCCGGCGCACCGGGAGCACATGCACATCGTGGCGCCCGACATGATGGCCCCGCTGATCGCCGAGCTCTCGACCGGCCCGCTCGCGAGCATCCACCAGTCACGCGCCGACACCCCGGTCCCTTCACCCGGACAGGACGTCTACACGCCCTCCCTGCAGCCGCTCTCCCAGGTCTATGACCGCGCCATGGCATTCGTGGACCGCGACCCGAACCTCCTGCCCTACGCTCCGCAGTTCGACGAGCTGAAGGCAGCCTTGTCGACGGCCCTCGACGAATGCAGCCACACGCCCGACCTCGTGACCAGGCTCACCGCCCTGCGCACGGCGCTGGACGAAAACCAGGAGCTCAAGAGCCGCGCAGAAGCCGTCACCGAAAGCGTCTCCAGGGCCGGCCACACGCTTTGCAGCATGAAGAGCTGGGCCACAGACGCCGGCAGACCCGTTCACGAAGCGCCCCGGTTCAAGACCTGGCGCGAGGAGGCCGACCGTGCGCTGCAGGACTACGACGCGGCCGCGACGACCCCGGGCCTGGCCGTTCATCTCGCCCGCGCCGACAGCCTTGGCGTCCTTGCCGAAACCGCGGTCCCGATGCTCCGCGACGACTCCTTTCGCGAACCGGTAGCCGCCCAGGCCTCGCTGGCTGCCAGCCGGCAGCGTTCGGAACAGGCCGAAGAGCATTATTCGATGAGCATCTGACGCGCCCCGGAGGAGACCCCTGACCGACAGCCGCCTCACCCCAAGACAGCTCTCCGACCTCCTCAAGCCCCATGCCGAGGCCGTCTGCCGGCAATACCTCCCGGCCGGCCGCAAGACCGGCAATTACTGGCAGGCCGGCGACGTCCACAACAACCCGGGCCAATCCCTCTATGTGCATCTGGCCGGAAGGAATGTCGGCCGCTGGAAGGATGCCGCCACCGGCGAAGACGGCGACCTCCTCGATCTCATCAAGCATGCGCGCGGCCATGCCAAGCTCGGGCACGCCATGGCCGAAGCCCGGCAGATACTGGGCATCGCCGACCCGCCCCGAAACGCGGATCCCAAACCGAAACCCGCACCCGCCGCGCCGGCCGCGCAGCCTGTCGAGAACGATGACGGTGACGTCTCGTCCAATACCGCCAATGCACGCCGCCTCTGGGAGCGCTGCCGGCCGCTCACCGACACCGATGCGGCGATCTATCTCCACTCCCGCGGCATCTCCGACATCGTTCACGACTCCCTGCGATACCATCCCGAGGTCATCTACCGCGACGACAGCTTCGTCACCCGGGGCCCCGCCATGGTCGCCGCCATCAAGGCCCCGGACGGCTCGATCAACGCCGTCCACCGCACCTGGCTCGACGCAAGCGGAACCGGCAAGGCAAAGCTGCCCGAACCGCGC
>JAJEAZ010000061.1 GCA_022824105.1 Alphaproteobacteria bacterium | reverse complement strand
GTGCGCGGCGGGCGCTGCCGCTCAAGCGCCGCTCGGGCTAAACGCCGCTGACACAACGGCTTGCAGCGCCCGAGCGTTTGAGCGGCCCGGAAGCGCGATGCGGACGCCCTTCGGCGGTTTGGTTCACACACCCGACGCAGCTGGCTGCGGGTGTGCGCATGCGTGCGTTTGCGGGGCCTTTTGCGTGTCCTTCAGCGCCTCTGAACGCCTTGCAGCGTCCACTTCTTGTTGGAGCGAGCGCCATGCGCTCGCAATGCGCCGATCATCATCGCCCAGACCCCTGGAGGCGCCGTCTGTCCCTGCCGCCATGCGCGGCCTACCCCGCCGCATTGCGAGCGCCATGCGCCGTCTGCGGCACCGCAATGCGTCCGATTCTCTCCGGATCGGGTCGAGCTACGGCTGGCCGGCGCGATGCGGCGGGTTTCCCGGACCCCAGGGCCCGGGCCTCAGCGACCGGCTCGTCAAGCTCTTATTCACCGAAATCCGCATCGGAGGCGTCACGATCTCTCTCGCCCAGACCGTCACTCGCGATCCGCTGGCAGCCGGGCGCGACGACAAAATCCCGCAAATCCCCGACTTCATCTCGACCATCGTCCCCGATCCGGATACTAAGCCATCTAGGGTTGGGTAGCTCTTGCCGCAAGCCGGCCTCGCCGTTTCATCGCAAAGGCGCAGAGGGAACCGTGACGAATACCGTTCTGCACTTTTTTGTAGACACCAACCTCCTCATACAATGCCATCCTCTGGAGCAACTCGACTGGTCGCGATGGCGCGCATTCGAAGAAGTGCGACTGATCGTATCGACCCCGGTATTGCGAGAGATCGACCGCCTCAAGACCAAAGGCAACGATCGTGTCGGCAAACGCGCCCGCGCGGCATCGGCCATGTTTCGGGAAATGCTGAACGATGCGCACAAGGTCATCCGTCTTCAAAGCCCGCGCGTCATCCTCTTCGTCGAGCCTCAGCACAGCCACAATAGCGGTCTCGGAGATCGTCTGGACTTCCGGAAGCCCGATGATCAGCTGATTGGCATAGCCCACGAGTTCGCTCGAACCAATTCCTCCGCCGATGTACGCCTGCTCACGCACGATACCATTCCCCTGTACACCGCTCGGGGTCTCGGCGTTCAGACGGATATCATCCCGGATGATTGGCTGCTTCCACCTGAAAAAACGGAATCCGAGAGAAGACTGTAAGCGGGGCGGCCGGGCCACCTTCCAGTTGATGTCGTGATTTGGGATTCCCCTTCTGTGATTTGAGCAGGAGGTGAGTTTCACAATGTTGGGCACGGTTGAGACACTCAGGAGCGTAGAAGTGCTTCCGGTGCGTGGCGGTCGTCGTCGCTGGCCGGATGATTTGAAGGCGCGGATCGTTGCGGAGACGCTGGAGGAGGGAGCGACGGTTCGCGGGGTTGCGCGGAGCTATGGGGTTCATCCGAACCAGTTGACGGGCTGGCGTCGCATGGCGCGGCAAGGTCGGCTTGTTTTGCCTGCGGCGGAAGTCGCGTTTGCGCCGCTGGTGGTCCAGGCGGAGGAGAGTTCTGTCGCTGAGGCGGCCGGTGCGCGCTTGGAAGTGGTTCTGGATCGGGTTACGGTCCGGCTCGACGCCGGGACGCCGGCGGGACGGCTTGCGGAGATCGTCTCTGCGCTGAACACGTGGTCATGATCTTCCCGTCGAACCGTGTGCGGATCGTCGTCGCGACGAAGCCCGTAGACTTCAGGAAGCAGCACGACGGCCTGGTTGCCTATGTGAAGACCGTGCTGCGCAAGGACCCGTTCACGGGAACGGTCTTCCTCTTCAGGGCAAAACGAAGCGACAGGCTGAAGCTCGTCTTCTATGACGGGACCGGGCTGGTGATGATCTACAAGCGCCTGGAGGAGCAACCTGATGGAGGAACACGTCATGCTGCGCGACCTTGAGGACACCAAGACTGGCCCGTGCACGGTCCCGCTCGGCGCGTCCGCGCGGGCGCTCATCAAGGCGCTGCCCGCTCCCCGCGATCCGGACTCGTTCCTGTTTCCGCGACACGCCGAAGGCCGGGGTATCTGGCTTCTGACAACTTGCTGGCCGACGCCGTGCGCGGATGCGAAGCTGGGCAGGCTTCGCCTGCATGACCTCCGGCACACGGCAGCCAGTCAAGCCGTGATGTCCGGCGAAAATCTGCCACTGATTGGCAAGCTGCTCGGACACCGCCGACACCGGACGACAGCGGGCTATGCCCACCTTGCCGACGGCGATTTTGTAGAAGCGGCGGAGAAGGTAGGAAACGCAATCGCCGCCGCCATGGCAAGTCGTCGCTCGGATACCAAGGAGCTACCGTGAGTTCATTTCCTTCACAGACCGAACAAAATCCACATGCTTCGCATGCGATTCGGCTGTCATGGGAATTTCCACCGCCCCGATTTTGTCGCGGATCGCTTCCATTTGTTGACGTGTCCACTTTGAATCAGATGAGGTTTTGATCGAAAATTCAATGTACGCGCGTAGCTCTTTCAGGCTCATACAGACTACACCCCTCATTCGCCATGTATTGTTTTGCTTGGCAATCTCCTCGTGCTCTTCGAATGGCAAAAATTTATCCGCTGTTTTCATCTCCGAATCTCCGACGAATACGACGATTGGGCGAAGTCGCCAGCGGTCAATTATGCCGTGTCTAACGAGGGATTTTGCATGACCCTCGTTTTGCCACAGCGGATTGTAGAATTTGAACTGCTTTGACTTGATCCCCGCCTTGCGAGACCAGCGACCCGCTGCATACGATTGTGTCCACTGCCTGTCTCCGGGGCTACCAAATACCCATCCGTTCATATCTTTGGTCTCTATCAGAAACACAACGTTTGGAGACACCAAAATATGGTCGATCTGGGTAGTTCCTTGACCGGACGGGAGCATCACGTTATCGATCAATATCCATTCACGATAACGCCACCTCAACTTGGAGCTAACCAAGCGCTCGCCATCGTTGACCGGCGGCTTTGGCAGCGGATCGGCAATAGACGAAGGCCGAATGTCTCCGGGCGTATTGTTTTGCCCTTTGGCAACAGGCGGTGCTTGCAGTGACGCAGGTTGCGGCTGGCTAGGTGGTGGAGCACGAGAAACCGGGGCTTCAGGTGTCGTGTCTGGACCCTTCGCGACAGGCGGTTCTCGTGGCGATACGGGTTGCGGCTGGCGGCGTGATGGGACACGAGAAATCGAGCTGGCATTATGGCGTTTTCGACGAAATAGAAGCAGAAGTAGCAAAAGCCCCAAAACAATAGCGCCGCCGACTGCTATATCTTGCGGATCACGCGCTATCGCAGAATCAGAACTTGTCCGCGATTCAGCACTCCCCGGCACGGCGGTTCCCGCTGCATCAGACGTGTTGTAGATGACAATCTTTTGACCGACCAACACTAAGTCAGGATTTTCGATACGGTTCCATTTCTGCAAGTCGTCCACATTGACGCCATACCGAGCGGCTATCCCGGAAAGCGTTTCTCCCGGTTTGACATGCGTTACGATAAAATCACTCATGCCAAACCCTGCCCCAAAGTGCCATCAATCAGGATTGTCAGCGATTACGGAGCGTTCGAAGTTTGTCTAACCGATGCTTCATTTTCATTCCGGAAACGGAAGCCAACCAACAAGGCTATCCGATCCTTCATCTGTATCCGAAAAGGAATTCAGAACCCATGTTTGACCAGTCTGGCTATCCATCAGAAAAGTAAATCGAGCTGAAATTCCGGAAGCGAATATTGTAAATCTGGCTTTCGGCTCTGGAGATACGTCTGGCAGACCCAACACGAACATACCCTGCCACGCCAACGCACCATCTTGCGTCTCGACCAGTTGATCTACGTTTCCTCTATGCCGATCCAGCCGAAAAGTCCATCTTGCAGTTACGGGAGATTGTACGATCTCAAATCTACCGCCTGCCGGCTGCATTGTAGATTGATGGACGTTATTGGATTGCGCTGCCGCCAAGCCAGACAGCAGAGAAAAGGCGAATGTAAGAATTACCCCCAACGGAACAGTACTGCGCATTTCTGGTCGTCTCCGTTCCCTCAAATCGCAACAACTATGAACGGTCGGGTGCGGTCCGCATAGGCTCTTTGTGCACCTCTTGAACAACGAGACGGATCAAACTTGCCATGCGCTTGCACGCCGCTCAGCAGCGGCCCGGTCCCGGCGCGCTTGCGCAAGCTCGTAGCTTGCCTGCATCCGCATCCAGTGCTCGGCGGTACCCCAGCCGATATCCTCCAGCGACAGCGCCATGTTCGCCGACACGCCCGCCTTGCCGTTCAGCAACCGCGACAGCGTTCCGCGCTCGCAGCCGAGACGCGCCGCCGTCTCGGTCACGTTCCAGCCCACATCGTCCATACTCTCGCGGACCAGTTCGCCCAGGTGCGGCGGGTTCAGCATCGGCCCGACGCGATCGCCTGCAACATCGTTCATGGTCATCGCTCCCTTTCGGTCAGCGGTAGTCGATCAGGTCCACGTCAACGGCCTCGCCGTCCTTGAAGCGGAACACCACGCGCCAGTTGCGCGAGGCGTGGACACTCCACTGGCCCGCGCGGTCGCCCTTGAGGGGATGCAGCTGGAAGCCCGGCGCGTCGGCGCTGCCCGGATGCGTCGCCTCTTGCAGTCGGAACAGGATGGGCCGCAGCCGTGGCACCCGCCCAGCGGGCAGCCGCGCCGCGTCGTCGCGCTCGTGCAGTGCCCGCAGCCCCTTGTGCCTGATGTTCATGAATCACTGTAGCGCGCTACGTTACACGCCGCAAGTGTTCGCCATGTCGTCGCGCCCGGCGGCAACGTTGCGTAGCGGTATCGGGAGCACCTTCCGACAATGCGCTGTAGAAGCCCTTGCGGCGACCACTGTTCATTGGCGGGAGCGTCGGAGCCTGGACCGCCGCCAGCGGTGCGGCCCGAGCAAATGACGCTGACGGTGAACACGACATCGCGCATTGATTCGTTACCTCCTGCTTCCTATAGTGCCGTCTGGAAACCGCGCGACGGTTCGTGAACTGTCTCCGCAAGTGCGCGGCGGGCGCTGCCGCTCAAGCGCCGCTCGGGCTAAATGCCGGTTGCATAACGGCTTTCATCGCCCGACAGCTTGAGCGGTCAGGAAGCGCGATTGGGACGCCCTTCGGCGCGTGGTTTTCACACCCGACGCATCAGTGACGGCAGCTCCGGCATAGTCTCTTGCTTTGTGAAGGAGGAACCGTTGCTTCCGGTTCTTCCATGCCGATCATCGCAGCGATGGCCATCCCAACCCGTTCAGCCGCCGCCTCGATCTCGCGGTCTCCGACATGGGCGTATCGCATGGTCATGCGCACGTCGCTATGGCCGAGCAGGTGGGCGGTGACGGTCAGGGGAACGCCTGCGAGGGTGGCCTGGCTCGCTACCGTGTGACGGAGGTCGTGCAGGCGCACATCCCCGACGCCCGCCTCGGCCCGGAGCGCGTACCAGAGCCGAAGCCCGTCGTGCCGACGCCGGGACGGGTTCTGGACGGAGGGGAAGACCCAGGGACCGTTCCCATGTGCCATGCGACGCATGAGGATCGCCTGTGCATCGGTATTCAGCAGGACGGTTCTCGGACCGGTCTTGCTATCGCGGAGTTCCAACCGATCACCCTTCACTTCCTTCCGGCGGAGACGCACGATCTCGTTCTTGCGGCAGCCGGTCAGCAGCAGCAGGCGGATGATGTCCGCCTGCTGCGCCTCCGACGCGGAGCCGTCCGCATACCGGTCGAGAACGAGGTGGAGACGGGCGATCTCCTCCCGCGACAGGAAGCGGGTATGCCTGCGACCCGGATTGCGCCGGATGCCGCGGGCCGGGTTGGTCGCGATATGCCCGCAACGGACGGCATGGTTGAGGATTTGACTGAGCAGGTCCAGCATCTTGTTGGCTCCTGCGGGCGCGGTCCTGCTGCCCGTCTCGAACCAGCGCATGACGGCGAGGCGCGATATGCGGTCGAGACGCCGCGTTCCGAAGGCCGGGAGCAGCTGGCGTTTCAGGATGCCGGCGAAATTCCTCTGCGTGGACGGCTTGCAGCGGTCGAAGCAGGCCTCCTTCCAGGGGCCGGCGACAAAATCCCGGAACAGCGGGGCCCTCTCGAGAGGGCGTTCCCCGGTCTCGACTGCGGCGACGGACCCGGACGCGGCTGCCAGACAGTCGCGGCGCACATCCTCGACCCTGCGAAGCGCCGTCGGCCCGAACGACATCTTCCGCACTTCGTCGGCCGCCCTGGGGTGATAGACGAAGGTCCGGCTGCCGGAGGGACGGACGCGTACGCCGAGGCCAGCCACCCGGGTGTCCCAGACCGTATATTCGCGCGCCCCGGCCCGAAGCCTTGCGATGCCGGCGTCGGTCAGCCTTTTCCGTGTCGCCATCGTTCACCCCTTCCCGAGAATGCCGCAGAGGGCGTCGGCAGCCTCCCGGACCGAAATGTCGGACAGGTGGGCGTATTTGAGCGTCGTCGCCGGGTCGTTGTGGCCGAGCAGCCGCGCCGTCGCGGTGACGGTCTCGCCGCGCATGACGGCGATGCTGGCGTATGTGTGGCGGCAGTCGTGAAGCCGAACCTGTGCCAGGCCGGCCTCCTCCCGGAGCCGGCGCCAGAAGGTCTCGAACGTCGTCAGGGACAGCGGCCCCGGCCGCCGCGGCGAGGGGAAGACCCATTTACCCTCGCGGGGAAGCCCGTCCAGGACGGCGCGGGCGGGCGTGGACAGCCAGACGGTCCGGGGCCCGGTCTTGCCGTCGCGCAGGAACAGACACCCTTCCCGGTAGTCGGACCACAGCAGCGTCGCGATCTCGCTCGCGCGGCATCCGGTCAACAGCAGCAGGCGCACGAACGCCGCTTCGCGCGGGTGCCGCGCTTCATGGCTGTCGAGCACAAGACCGAGACGGCGAAGCTCCGGCTCCGAGAGGAACCGTTCCCGCCCCTTGCGCCGGTAGCGCCTGATGCCGGCGCAGGGATTGCTGCCCTCCGGGCGGTAGCCGTAAATCTCGGCCTGGCGCATGATGACGGAAAGGATCGGCGCGGACCGGTCGGCCGTCACGGGCGTGGCGCGAAGGGAGGCGAACCAGTTCTGCACGTCCTGCCGGGTGATGTCGGCAATGTCCGTCCCGGCGAACCGGGGAAGGATCGTGCTTCGAAGATATTTCCGGTTGACCTTCATGGTTCCGGGCTTCCAGTGCCGCCCGTAGCGGTCGAAGACTTCCTCGGCCACGGCCTCGAAGAGCCTGTCTTCCGGCAGGGCGGGCGCCCCGTCGCGCCGGATGGCGGCCAGCAGTTCGGTTGCGCGCCTGTGGGCCTCGTCGAGGCCGATGCTGCCGGCGTCGCCGACGGTCTTCCAGACGCGCCGGCCCTCATGCTGGCTGTGGATGAAATAGCGTTTGCCGCCCGATGGCAGGACGCGGACGCCGAAGCCCTTCAGTTCGGTATCGCGGACGTCGTATGGCGCCTTCCGGGCTTCCAGGGCTTCGACCCGGCTCTCGCTGAGGCGGACATTGGGCATGGATTTCCTCCTGCATCCGGTTGCAGGCGGGGGGAGATTGCGGTTGCAGTTGCACCCCCGACCCGCTGTTGCACGAGGAAAAACAAGCGCTGTATCAACAGGTTAGCATCGAAGATGCGTCGGGGAGGTGTCCCGCCCCGTGGCCTCCAGCACGACCGCCGTATAGAGGTCGATCAGCAGGAGGCGGCCCGACTTTTTCGCGGCGCGGAAGATGGTGACGATCCGGTCGATGTTCTGCGAGGAGGTCCAGACGAAATGCATGCCCTCCGTCCGCCGGCACGCCTCGACGAAGCGCTCTTCGAGGTCGGACTCGGTCTCGAATCCCTCCGCCGTGCCGGTCCGCCCGAGCGTCGTGCCTTCCATCAGCAGCACGTCGATGTCCGGGGGCGGGCTGCAGAGCAGCCTCTCGAACAGCGCCCCCTTGCGGCCGTGGGCGCGGAAGTCACCCGAGTAGAAGACGCGCTTGCCCTCCGCCTCGACCAGCAGGGCGTAGGCGTCGAAGGCGCTGTGATCGACAAGGTAGGGCGTGACGCGAAACGGCCCGATTTCGACCGGCGTCCGGTCGGCGAGGAATTGCGGGTCGGAGAAGGCATGCCCGTTCGGGACCCACACGCTTGCGGCCTTCAGGATGTTGTGCCCGGCCTCGCCGATCCACACCGGGACTTCCGGGCGGATATGCGCAGCCAGCCCGTAATGGTCCTGGTGGGCGTGCGAGATCATGACGCCCAGCAGGCTCGAATCCGGCTCGCGGAAGCCTGGAACCTCGGGAAGCAGCGTTTCCTGTTCCTCGTCGGGCGCGTCAAGCGGCAGGCCGACATCGAGCACGAGGCGTTTGCCCGCCGCCTCGACCTCGATGCAGGTGCCGCCGATCTCCTTGGCGCCCCGGTGGATTCGTAGCCTCATCGCGCCGACCCGCCTTCGTTAGCCTCCAGAGCATCCGCCGCGCAGCGTTCGTGCGCCAGACGCCAGTGATTGCGGGCTTCCGCGATCTCGAACCAGTGCACCCATCGCAAGCCACCGCCCGAATCCAGCGGCTCCCGGCAGACGATACAGCGCCCCTCCTGGATCGCGCGCCTGCCCCTCACCTCATAGGTTTCCTCACTGACTGCCGGCCCCAGGCGAGAGACGCTCATCGCTGCTGCTCCCGGCGCACAGGCGCTCGCCGCAGCGCCGCACGCTGGTTTCCGGCCGCGTATTCGCCGTCTTCGATCTCCTCTGTCGTCTCTCCGGAATTGTCGCCAGCCGTCCGGCCCGGGCGCCGGATCGACCCCTCGTATTTTCTCACTCCGCTGGGCGGACACCTCATCGGAACAGACTCCTCGTATCGGATACTGTCTGATTCCGATCGGAGGCCGAGAAGTTTACCGAATCGGGTGCGGCATTCTGTCTCCCCTATCGGTCCAGCAGCGATTCGCCGGGCCTGACATGGGTGAAGGCGACGGGCTCCGAGGAGGCGGCGAACGCGCCGTCGGCGAGGCGCACGGCGGTGTAGCGCGTGGCGGCAAGGTCGCCCGTCTCGGGGAAGTCTTCGCGGAAATGCGCGCCGCGCGAATCCTCGCGGGCGCGGGCCGCCGCCGTGATTGCCCGCGAGACCGTCACGAGGCTCTCCAGGTTCAGCCGGTCGTGCCAGGCGAGGTTGAACGCCGGGCCGCCGGGCGCGCCCGCCGCCGCCACCTCCGCCGCCAGGTCCGCGAGCCCGGCTTCGGCGCGCTCCAGACTCTCCGCCGAGCGCAATATGCCGACCTCGTCCCACATCAGGCCCGAGAGGCGCTCGCGAATGCCGGAAAGGTCGCCGGACGGCCTGTCGAACAGGGCGAGGCAGCGTGCGGCGGCGGCCTCCAGCACCGCCTCGTCGGGGTCGGGAAAGGCGCGCTCGCGGGCCGCATCCTCCGCCATCCGGTCGCCGGCGATGCCGCCATAGACGGTGGAGTTGGCGACGCCATTGCCGCCGAGGCGGTTCGCGCCGTGAACGCCGCCCGTGTCCTCGCCGGCGGCGTAGAGGCCGGGCAGCGCCGTCGTCGTGTCCGGCTCGAAGGCGACGCCGCCCATCATGTAATGCGCCGTCGGCACCACCTCCACCAGCCCGCCGGCGAGGTCGAAGCCGCAGTCCCGGCAGCGCTCGACCATGCCCTTGAAGCGCGCCGCCACCGACTCCGGGCCGAGATGGGCCATGGAGATGTAGAGCCCGCCGCTCTCCGTCACATTGCCGGCGCGCATCTCGCTCGCCATGGCGCGGCTGACGATGTCGCGGGTGGCGCGCTCCAGCCGGTCGTCATAGCGCTCCATGAAGCGCGCGCCGTCGCCGCCCAGCAGATAGCCGCCGGCGCCGCGCAGGCCTTCCTCCAGCACGGTTCCGGTCATGCGCGTGCCGGGGCCGGCATAGAGGCCCGTCGGGTGGAACTGGACCATCTCCATGTCGCGCAGCGCCAGGCCCGCCTCCAGCGCCATCGCCATGCCGTCGCAGGTCTTGTCGCCGGACGGCGTGTGGTAGCGGTACATGGTCGGGCCGCCGCCGGTGGCGAGCAGCACCGCCTTCGCCCGCACGAAGCGCAGCGCGCCCGTGCGGATGTCGATCAGCAGCACGCCGGCGAGCCGCGAGCCGCCGCGCGCGGGGATCAGCGCCGCCGCCCGGTGCTCCTCCAGCCGCGTCACCGCCCGCGCCCAGACCTGCTCCATCAGCCGGTTGACGATCTCGATGCCGGTCAGGTCCCCCTTGTGGACGGTGCGGTCGAAGGTCTGGCCGGCAAACGCCTTCTGGTGGATGCTGCCGTCGGGGTTGCGGTCGAAA
>JAJEAZ010000452.1 GCA_022824105.1 Alphaproteobacteria bacterium | reverse complement strand
TGTCCCGGAACTGGTAGGACGTGGTCTGGTGGATCGGAACGGCGACCGAACCGGTATTGGGGTCGCCCCGGTGGCCCGCATGGAGCACGATGGTCTCCGGACGCGGGCTGCGGTTGCTTGACACTGGCAGGGAACTCCTCTCTTGCCTGAACGGGCGCGCGACCATAGGCGAGCGGCCAGGGAAATCAATTCGGGCGGGAGGCCGAACTCAAGATGCAGGTGCTGATTCTGCCGGGCGACGGCATCGGTCCCGAGATCGCCGCGGCGGCGCGGCGCGCGCTGAAGGCGCTGGACGCCCGCTTCGGGCTCGGATTGCAGCTTTCGGAAGGCCGCGTCGGCCTCGATGCGCTGGAGCGGGACGGGACGACGTGGCCGGATGCCGCAGAGGCGGCGGTGCGCGCCGCGGACCTCACCATTCTGGGGCCGGTCGATACGGCCGCTTATCCGCCGCCGGACGAAGGCGGCGTCAATCCGAGCGCCGCCGTCCGCACCCGGCTGGAACTCTACGCAAACATGCGCCCGAGCCGGGCGCTCCGGGGCGTACCGGCGCTCGCCCCCGGCATGGACCTGCTGGTGGCGCGCGAGAACACCGAGGGCTTCTACGCCGACCGCAACATGTTCGCAGGCACGGGCGAATTCATGGCGACCGAGGATGTCGGGCTCGCGGTCCGAAAGATCACCCGCAAGGGCTCGGAGCGTATCGCCCGGGCCGCCTTCGCCGCGGCGCGCGACCGGCGGCGCAGGGTCACGATCGTCCACAAGTCAAACGTGCTGAAACACACGGACGGCCTCTTCGAGCGGGTGGCCTACGAGGTTGCCGCCGAATGGCCCGATGTCGAGACGGACGATGTGCATGTCGATGCCGCCGCCGCGCTGCTCGTGCGCGAGCCCGAGCGTTTCGACGTGCTGCTCTGCACCAACATGTTCGGCGACATCCTCTCCAACCTCGCTGCGGAACTTTCGGGCGGCCTCGGGCTCGGCGGCTCGATCAATGCGGGCGACCGGGTGGCGGTGGCGCAGGCCGCGCATGGCAGCGCGCCGGACATCGCCGGCAGGGACGAGGCCAATCCGAGCGCGCTGCTCTTCTCGACGGCCCAGCTGCTGGCATGGAAGGGCGTCCGGGAGCAGAACAACACGCTCATGGAAGCCTCGCGGGTGCTGGAAGGCGCCGTCGAAACGCTGCTCGCCTCGCCCGAAACGCGCACGCCCGACCTCGGCGGCCCGCTCGGCACGCGCACCTTCGCCGACAAGGTCGTTGCCGGCATTTCCGGGGGTTAGGAGCCGCTGGCGATCACCGCGCGTCGGCGAAGCCGGAATGCACCCAGGTGATGAAGCTGTAGATGTCGTGGACCGGAAGGCCCGTCTCGCGGCGCACGGCGGCGGCGTAGGGGGCCATGTTGGCGCATTCCAGCACGATGGCGCCGACCTCCGGCGAGCGCGCCACGAGGCGGCGGGCGGCGGCCGTGACATCGGCTTCGGCAGCCGCCATGTCGAGCCAGGGCCGGTTGCCGATCAGCACGCGGGTGAGTTCGCGCCCGCTTTCGGTGCCTTCGACCGGCGTGTCGGCGGGCGCGCCGACGGCGGTGAAATGGTCGTCCCAAAGGCTCTCGCGGCTGACCGTGATGACACCCGTCCGCTTTCCGGGCGGGAGCATGCGGTCGAGCGCCGCCACCTGCATCAGGGTCGATGAGGCGACCGGCACGCCGGCATGGGCGGCGAGCTCCGGCTGGAAGAGCGAAAGAAAGCCGCAAACCGTGGTGACGGCCGCGGCGCCGCGGTCCACCAGCCGCCGGGCGGCGTCGAGGAAGTCGCCGTCCAGCCCTTCGGCGCGGCGGCGCACGACCCGCTCCGGCGTGGCGCCGCGCACGATCTCGTAGAGCACCGGGAAGGGCCAGGTGTTGCCATTGCCCATGTCGCCCGGCACACGCGGAAAGCGGGCGTCCAGCATGAGGATGCCGAGCGCCGCCCCGCCGACGGGCGCGCCTCCGACCGCAACCGTCATCGCGGGAACGCCCTCGGCGCAAGGCTCGCATGGAACCAGACGAGGAAGCGGGTCCGGTCATAGACGGGCAGACCGGTGGCGGCGCGGACATCGGAGGCGAAGGGGCCCATCTCCGGCTCTTCCAGCAGCCAGGCGGCGATGGCGGGCCGGTTGGAAGCCGCCTGCGTCACCGCGTCCAGGAGGCTGTCCCGCGCGCGTTCGATGTCGAGCCTGTCCTCGTCCGCCGCCACGGCGTCGGCCAGATAGCCGGGCGCGGCGATCCGGTCATTGTCCCCGGAGAAGGCCAGCACGCCGACCTCGGCATCGGGCGGGAGCATGGCTTCGACGAGGCTGCGCTGCGCTGCAAGTCCGCCGGCGAAAGGCGCGGCGAGGGCGTCCGCCAGATCGAATTCGGCGTTGAAGGCGAGGCCGATGCCTTCCGCGCCCTCGTCCAGCAGGCGTTCGGCGGCTTCCAGCGCCGTCGTCCGGTCCGTCTGCTCCAGCACCGCATGGCGCACGCTGAAAGGGAAGCTGCGGGCATTGGCCGGGTCGCCGGGCAGCCGGGGAAAGCGCGTCCGCCGCACCAGCAGCCCGAGCCGGGCGCCGTAGAAGCTCCTGCCGCCGGATGCGACTGCGCTCACGGTTTCGTTGCCTTCCATTCCTGCCTCGCAACGGCCCGCCAGCTTACGGGGCGCCGCCGGCTCATGCTATAGCGGTTCAGGCGGGTCTGCGGGATCGGAAAGAAGGGCGGATGGCGGACAGCATACCGGGGCGGTCGTCGCGGTTCGAGGGCCGGCGGGGCCCGCTGGCGGGGCTTCTGCTCCGCAATCTCCTGTTCTCGATCCTGACGCTCGGCATCTACCGCTTCTGGGGGCGCACGCATGTCCGGCGTTTCGTCTGGCGTCATACCGTGCTGCTGGACGACGCGCTGGAATATCTCGGCACGGGCGGGGAGCTGTTCATCGGCTTCCTGATCGCCGTTGCCGCGCTGTTGCCTGTATTTGCGGCCTTTGCGGTGTTGCAGTTCGTGTTTGCGGACGGCCCGCAATACGCACTGATCACGCTCGAAATCCTGTATTACCTGGTGTTGTTTTTCCTGGTCCAGATCGCCATTCACCGCATGCGCCGCTACCGGCTGACGCGCACGGCCTGGCGCGGCGTGCGGTTCGGGCTCGGCGGCTCGTCGTTGACCTATGCCTGCATCTCCTTCGGTTATAGCCTGCTGGCGGCTGTGACCCTGGGCCTCGCCTATCCCTGGATGCGGGCGGCGACCCTCGGCTACTTCGCCCGGCATGCCTATTTCGGCACGGCCGAAATCGATCTCACGCCGAACGCGCGCTGGCTGTTCGTCCGCTGGATGCCGGTTGTTGGGCTGTCGTTCGGAGTGCCCCTGCTGGTCATTGTGTTGAATTTGGGGAAGATAGAAACTGCGGTGGAGGATTTCGAAATTTACGGCACTTCCGGTGTTCGCGATACTTTAGCGTCGTTGACGCTTTGGCCCCTGATTCTCTTGCCAATGACTCTTTTCTTTTGGATTTGGTATCGAGTCATGGAATTTCGACACATGATCGGCTGCCTGACTGTTGGCGATACCTACTTCTCTTCAGCGGTCCGGAGTCGGTACGTTTTCGGTCGTTTCCTCATTTTTTCCCTTGTCATGGTTGCGTTTGTCTTGTTGCTGGGTGTGATTGCCGTTTCCGTGATGACAGGCTTTGCAAGAATCGGGCAGGCGGAGGGAGCGGTAGCCGTTCTGATCGTCTTTGTGCCGGTTCTGATATTGCTGCTGTTCTCCGGAATAGTCCGGATCCTGTTCCTGGACATTCCGCTGCTGAGACATGCATGTGAAACTCTTGAAATCCGAAATGCGGCAGCACTCGAAGAAGCCGTCCAATCCTCCGCCGCTGTACCCAGCTACGGCGAGGGGACGGCGGAGGCGCTGGATGTCGGCGGGTTCTGAGGCATGGCCCGCTATCCCGCGCGCTACTATGACGGACTGACGGCGCGGTCCCGGCCGGTCGAGGTCGAGATTGCGGCGACCGGGCTTGCGATCTTCGACGAAGCCGGCCCTGTGGTCGGCTCCTGGCCGGGCGACGGCGTCCGGCTGGTGGAACGGCCGCGCGCGGGCGAGCCGGTGCGGCTCGGGCTGGCCGGCACGACGGCGCGGCTTATCGTGGACGATCCGGGCGTGGTGGACGCGCTCCGGCCGGTGGCTCCGCATTTGAAGCGCCGCACGCGGACCTCCGGAAGGGCGGTCGCGCGGATTGCGATCTGGGCCGTGCTGGCCGCCGGGTCGGTTGCCGGGATTGTGCTGGTGCTTATTCCGCTGCTGTCGGCGCAGCTTGCGGCCGTTACCCCGGACTCCGCGAAGTTCCGGCTGGGGCGGGAAGTTCTCGTGCAGGTCGTCGAGTTGCTGCCTGGGCCGGCGGGGCCGGCAAGCCGCCAGCGCTACTGCTCCTGGGAAGACGGGCGTGCCGCGCTGCAGCGTCTTGCGGACCGTCTCGCCGCGGACTTGCCGGACCCGCCGACGGTGCGGGTGGTGGTGGTGAATACCCTCCTGGTCAACGCCTTCGCGCTGCCGGGCGGAATCATGGTCTTCACCCGGGGACTGCTGGTCCAGGCCGACAGCGCGGGGGAAATCGCGGGCATTGCCGCGCACGAGCTCGGCCATATCGCGCACGACCATTCGACCCGCGCCCTCTACCGGTCCTTCGCCGTTGCGCTTCTGGTCGGCGTGCTGTTCGGCGACCTGACGGGCGGCACGCTGGCGGGCGGGCTGGCGGAGTGGCTGGTCAACACCGGCTACTCCCGCGATGCCGAGCGCGATGCGGACGCCTTTGCGCTGGCGCGCCTTGAGGCTGCGGGAATCGGCACGCAGGGGCTCGCGGATTTCTTCGCCCGTTTGAGGGAACGGGAAAAGGACGGGGACGGGCCGCTGGCCCGCATGCTCTCCACCCACCCGGCCACCGATGAGCGCCTGGCGCATATCCGGCGCGCTGAACGCCGGAGCTTTCGACCTGCCATGAGCGAGGAAGACTGGACAGACGCCCGGAAGGCATGTCTCACGCTTCAAATGAAACCGCCGCTGCCGTAGTAATCGGGCTCTGAAAAGGCCGCCGCCAGCGGGAGAACGGTCGATGACGGAGCCGGGACTGACGTTCACGTTCGGCATTGAGGAAGAGTTCTTCCTGGTCGATCCGGAAACGCGCGACCTCATAGCCGACCCCGATCCGGGGATCATGGAGCGCTGCGAACGGGAAAGCGGCCCGCATACGGTGGTGCCGGAGCTGCTGCGCTCCCAGGTCGAGACCAACACGCGGGTCTGCTCCTCGATAGCGGACCTGCGCGAGGCGCTTGCCGAGACGCGGCGGCTGGTCATCGAGTCGGCGGAGGCCCACGGCGCGCGGGCGATGGCGGCCTCGACGCACCCTTTCGCGGCCTGGCGGGAGCAGCGGGTGACGCCGAAGGCGCGTTACCGCGACTTCGAGATCGAGATGCAGGAGGCCGTGCGCCGCTTCCTGGTGGGCGGCATGCACATCCATGCCGGCTTCGGCGACCCGGATTCGCGCATTCGCGTGATGACGGCGATCCGGCGCCATCTGCCGGCGTTCATCGCGCTCTCGGCGTCCTCGCCCTTCAATGCCGGCGGCTTTACCGGCTACAAGTCCTACCGGCCCGTCATCATCGGGGCGCTGCCGCGCACCGGGCTTCCCCGCCCGTTTCGTTCGCGGGCCGAGTTCGACGGCCTGGTGGAGGACTACCGGCGCATCGACGCGATCCGGGACAGCAGCGAGATGCGCCCGGATATCCGTCCCTCCCACGCCTATCCGACGATCGAGCTCAGGAGTTGCGACATC
>JAJEAZ010000060.1 GCA_022824105.1 Alphaproteobacteria bacterium | reverse complement strand
CGGACCCCGACCCGTCCAGCAGAAAGAGCCGAATGGCCCGGAGACCGAACTACAGTTTCGAACGGTACCAGCGCGATCTCGCGAAGGCCGAGAAGAAAGCGGCGCGGCGGGAAGCGCGGTCCCGGAAAAAGGAAAGATCTGCGAACGAAGGCCAGGCCGGCGAGGACGCCGGGCAGGCAGGCGACCACCCGGATGAAGAGACTCTGCCGCCGGAGTAGCCTGCACTGCAGGCAGCCCGGGCGCCGATTTCCCATCCGCGCCGTCGCCGATCGATTCCGCTTGCGGCGCGCTCCGGCGCCGGCAGCCTGTGGCTGAGGCGCCCATCGACGCTCCTAATCGGAAAGCCGCCCGGCAATCAGCGCGTCGAGTTCCGGGAATCGCCTTCGGATCGCCAGCGCAAGCGCCTCCAGCACGAAGGCCGGGGTCGCGCCGGAAAGCAAGGCAGAGCTTTCGAGTTCCGCTGGGCCGCCGGGCGCTTGCAGGTTCAGCATGACGGCCTCGCGGACATTGCCCGATATGTCGATGCGCCACATTTCCGGGACGCCGAGGCGCCTGTAGGCGAGCGGCTTGTCGTCGTCGCCGCTGCTGCGCTCGACTTCGATGACGAGATCGGGCGGGTTCTCCAGCGCAAAGGCGTCCTGCGCATCCTCGTCGAGCGGGAATGTTTCGTCCCAGCGTTCGGCCGTCTCACCCAGATAGTAGCAGGCATCGGGCTCGGCCCCCGTATTGCGCGGGTCCTCCGGCCTGCGCCAGCGCGTGGAGCCCAGCGGCGCGACAGGAACCTCCTTCTGGCGATAGCATCCATCACCCGGTCCATGCCCCTCGTGTGGCGCTCGTGTGTCGTGGAAGGCCTGACAAGCTCGACGAAACCGGTCCCAGAGTCGAGGAACACCCGGCGCGCCAGTAGGTTCCAGTCGAATTTCTCCGTCAGCATCGGCACGGCTTCCGGGTCGAGGCGGAACCGGACATATTCCGAGCCCATGCTGCCTGTCACTCTTTCCATGTCCTTCCTCCTTCGTGGACAAGCCTCGAACTTTTACGCATTCGACACCGAATGCCCGCCGTCCACGGCAAGCAGCTGGCCGGTGACATAAGCTGAGGCGTCGGAGAGGAGGAAGAGCAGCGGCGCAGCGAGGTCTTCCGGTCGGCCCAGGCGGCCCATGGGCACGCGGCGCATCAGCGCCTGCCCCGGCGGCGACGCGAAGAACTCCGCGTTGAGGTCGGTCAGCACATAGCCGGGCGCCAGCGTGTTCACCCGTACGCGGTCACGGGCAAGCTCCGCGGCCATCACGCGCGTCAGATGATGAAGCCCGGCCTTGGACGCTGCATAGCCAACGGCGCCCCGCCCGGTGCGCAGGCCGAGCAGAGAGCCGATATTGACGATGCTACCGCCCTCCTCCCGCGCGACCATCCGTTTCGCGGCCTCCTGCGCCACGAACCAGGCGCCCGTAAGGTTGGTATCGATGACGCGGCGCCAGTCTTCTTCTTGGGTTTCCAGCAGCCGGCGGGTCACAGCGACGCCGGAGTTGTTCACCACCGCATGGACGGGCCCAAGCGCCTCCTCGGCAGCGTCGAAGCCGGCGACAACCCGGTCGCGGTCCGTCACGTCCATGGAAATCGTTGCGGCGCCGTCGATCCCGGCAGCCACCTCGGCCAGCGCCTCCATGTCCCGCGCCGCCAGCGCCACGCGCGCGCCTGCCGCCGCCGCAATCTCGGCGAAACCCCTACCGAGGCCGCGCGATGCGCCGGTGACCAGCACTGTCCTACCATCGAGCCGCAGTATTCCGTCGACAGACACGCTTCCCTCCCTTCAGGGCCGCTCCTATATTGCCCGCCCATGCTGATCGAGATCTTCTCCGACGTCATCTGCCCCTGGTGCTTCATCGGGCGCAGGCGGCTCGCCCGGGCGCTGGAGGCCCGACCCGGCCTGGACCCGGTCATCCGCTGGCGGGCCTTCCAGCTGAATCCGGGAATGCCGCCGGAGGGCATGGCGCGGCAGGACTACCTCGCGCTGAAGTTCGGGGCGCAAGGCGGCGGACCGGTCTATGACCGCATCCGCGACACCGGCCGGTCGGAAGGCATCGAGTTCCGTTTCGACGCTATCGAACGCACGCCGAGCACGCTCGCCGCGCACAGGCTTATCCGCGAGTCCGGCGAACGGCAGACGAAAGTCGTCGACGCGCTCTTCGATGCGTACTTCCTGAATGGCGAGGACATCGGCGACAAGGGACAACTGGCGGACATCGCATCCCGCGCGGGCTGGGACCGTGATGAGGCGGAGACCTTCCTCGCATCGGACACCGCCGTCCAGGAAGTCCGGCAGGAGGACGCGCGGGCGCGCTCAATGGGTATCCAGGGCGTGCCCTGCTTCGTGGTGGACAGCCGCTATGCGATATCAGGCGCCCAGGAGCCGGAATATTTCACGCCCCTTTTCGACCTCGTGCAGAACGGCGAGGCCGCCGCGGAATAGCCAGCCGCAATCGCAATGCATATCTTTTGGCCAAATGTCGAATACGTCTTGCATCCGTAATTACAATGAATTATAAATCGATGGATGATGTCAGGAGCTCCGGAACGAGGGTGGGGACCATGAGGCCGGCGTTTCCGTCTGCCGGGCCGGACGCGCGGCTTGCCGGCAAGGCAGCGTCGGTTGCCGCAGGCCGGGCGAAAGCCGTTCGTCCCATTCCGCATGAACGGCTTACTTCGGCGTCCCGTTGTCGGCGATTTTAGGCTGATGGAGACTTGGATCACACCGGCATTGCTCATTGCGCTGGCGGCGCTGATGGTCGGTATGATCCGGTCGCTTCGCGGCGACATGGACAAACGCATTGACGGCGTGCGGGACGAACTCGGGAACCGCATCGAAAGTGTGCGGGACGAGCTTGGCAACCGCATCGAAAGCGTGCGGGACGAGCTTGGCAACCGCATCGACAGTGTGCGGGACGAGCTTGGCAACCGCATCGACAGTGTGCATGGCGAACTCGGCAACCGCATTGACGGCGTGCGGGACGAACTCGGCAACCGCGTCGAAAGCGTGCGAGGCGATCTTGGCGGACGCATCGACAAGGTCGAACAGCGCATGGACCGGCTCGAGTCCGGTCTGGTCGAGGTGAAGGAAGGCCTCGCCGAGGTGCGGGGTGAACTCCGGTTCGTCCGCGACTACATTCTGCGCCGTAATTTGCCGTCGCAGGAGCCGCCGGCCGCACCGGCGGAATAGTTCATTCGCCCCGGACCGCGAAGTAGCGGACAATCCCTCCGGGGAACCGTGCTGCGCCTACCCGCTTGCGATGGCGGCGAGGTCGCGCAACAGGCGTTCCGTGCCGGCGATGCGCGCCGGTTCCTTCTCCCAGCTTCGGCCGATGACGAGCTTGTGGTCGGGCCTGAGTCTGACGGTGCCGGCCTGCCTGCCGATATAGTCGATCAGACCCGCCGGATTCGCGAAATCGCCTCCCCGGAACGAGACCACGGCGCCTTTAGGCCCGGCATCGACCTTTTCCACGCCCGCTTCCCGGCACAGGCGCTTGATGGCGACGATCCGCAGCAGGTTCTCCAACTCGTCCGGCACCGGCCCGAAGCGGTCTATCAGTTCGGCCGCGAAAGCCTCCGTCTGCTCCCGGTCCTCCAGCGCGGCGATCCGCCGGTAGAGCGACAGCCTCACATTCAACTCCGCAACATAGCTCTCCGGAATCAGCACCGGCGCACCGAGGCCGATCTGAGGCGTCCAGGAGGTGTCCTCCTCCGTCTCGTCAGAGCCTGAGCGCGCCGCGGCGACGGCTTCCTCCAGCATGTGCTGGTAGAGTTCGATTCCGACCTCGCGGATATGTCCGGACTGCTCGTCGCCCAGAAGGTTGCCGGCCCCGCGTATGTCGAGATCGTAGCTGGCAAGCTGGAAGCCTGCGCCCAGCGTGTCCAGCGTCTGCATGACCGCGAGGCGCTTCTCCGCCGCCTTTGTGAGCTTGCGCCGCTCCGGCAGCGTCAGATAGGCGTAGGCACGCAGCTTCGCGCGCCCGATACGGCCCCGCAACTGGTAGAGCTGCGCCAGGCCGAACATGTCCGCCCGATGGACGATCAGTGTGTTGGCCTCGGGGATGTCGAGGCCGGACTCGACAATGTTCGTCGAGACCAGCACGTCGACCCGCCCGTCATAGAAAGCGCCGACCGCCTCCTCCAGCACGGCTGCCGCCATGCCGCCATGGGCGACGCCGATGCGCGCGTCCGGCATCATGGCCTTGAGGCGCTCGGTCACTTCCGGCAGGTCGCGCACCCTGGGACAGACATAGAAGCAGCGCCCTCCCCTCAGGAGCTCGCGCCGGACCGCCTCGCGGATCACCAGCGCGTCGAACGGTCCGACGAAGGTGCGCACCGCCAGCCGGTCCACCGGCGGCGTGGCGATCAGGCTCATCTCGCGCACGCCCGAGAGGGCAAGCTGGAGCGTGCGCGGGATCGGCGTCGCCGTCAGCGTCAGCACATGCACATCGCTGCGGTAC
>JAJEAZ010000059.1 GCA_022824105.1 Alphaproteobacteria bacterium | reverse complement strand
CATCCACACGGAGTTCACCGGCTTGTCCGGGTCCGCAACCGCGATCCCTTCCATCATCGCCCGGGAGACGTCGTCGGTGGCCTCGCTCCAGACGTCGACCACCTTGTTGTACCGCTCGCCGTGGGTCAGCAGGCCCTGCTGATACTGCTCCTCGAACTGCTTGACCTTGGTTTGCGCCTCCTCGATCAGCCTGGCCTTCGCCTCCGGGATGACCAGATCGGCCTTGCCGAAGGAAATGCCCGCGCGGGTGGCGTGGCCGAAGCCCATCGCCATCATCCGGTCGCAGAACACGACCGAATCCTTCTGCCCGCAGTTGCGATAGACCACATCGATGATGTCGCCCACCGCCCTCTTGGTCAGCACCCGGTTGAAATGGTCGAAGCCGACGGCGGCGTGCTTCGGCAGCAATTGCGCCAGCAGCACCCGGCCGGGCGTCGTGTCGTAGACGCCGGTTGTCGTGACGCCGGCCTCGTCGGTCTGGGCGATCCGCGCCTTGATGCGCGAATGCATGGTGACCATGCCGTGCGCCAGCGCGTATTCGACCTCGCCCGGATCGCGGAACACCATGCCCTCGCCCGGATCGCCCTCGCGCTCCAGCGACAGGTAGTAGAGGCCGAGCACGATATCCTGCGTCGGCACGATGATCGGCTTGCCGTTGGCGGGGCTCAGTATGTTGTTGGTGCTCATCATCAGCACCCGCGCTTCCAGCTGCGCCTCCAGCGAAAGCGGCACATGGACCGCCATCTGGTCGCCGTCGAAATCAGCGTTGAAGGCCGTGCAGACCAACGGATGGAGCTGGATCGCCTTGCCCTCGATGAGCACCGGCTCGAACGCCTGGATGCCGAGGCGGTGCAGGGTCGGCGCCCGGTTGAGCAGGACCGGATGCTCCCGGATCACGCTTTCCAGAATGTCCCAGACCTCGGGCCGCTCCCGCTCCACCAGGCGCTTCGCGGCCTTGATCGTCGGCGCCATGCCGTAGGCCTCGAGGCGGGAATAGATGAACGGCTTGAACAGTTCGAGCGCCATCTTCTTCGGCAGGCCGCACTGGTGCAGCTTGAGCTCGGGGCCGACGACGATCACCGAGCGGCCCGAATAGTCCACCCGCTTGCCCAGCAGGTTCTGCCGGAACCGGCCCTGCTTGCCTTTAAGCATGTCGGAAAGGGACTTGAGCGGGCGCTTGTTCGCTCCGGTGATAACCCGCCCCCGCCGGCCGTTGTCGAACAGCGCATCCACCGCTTCCTGCAGCATGCGCTGCTCGTTGCGGATGATGATATCCGGGGCGCGCAGCTCCATCAGCCGCTTCAGGCGGTTGTTGCGGTTGATGACCCGGCGGTAAAGGTCGTTGAGGTCGGAGGTGGCGAAACGGCCGCCGTCGAGCGGCACCAGCGGGCGCAGTTCCGGCGGGATTACCGGCACCACGTCGAGCACCATCCATTCCGGCTTGGAGCCGGACTCGAGAAAATCCTCGACGACCTTGAGCCGCTTGACCAGCTTCTTGCGCCTCGCCTCGGAGAGGTCGGGACACATGTCGTCCGGCAGTTTCTCCAGCTTCCTGCGCAAGGCGTCCGAGACCTGAATCAATTCGGGAAGCAGGTCGTCGAGTATTTCCTTGACATTATTACGCCGGACGACTCGCGATACCTCGTCCAACTGTTTGCTCAAGCGGCCGAAACACGTGGCCAGCTTCTTGGGCAGAGACTTTGCAAAGACCTTGGCCATCTCCGCTTGCAGCCCGTCGATTCTCTTTTCCAGTTTCTCGTATTGCTCTGTCGAGAGTTCCCCGCGCAATTCATTGCGCATATCTTCGCGTTCCTCGGGGAGTTCGATCTCGGCAAGCATTTCCTTGATCGCCTTGGCTCCAATTCCGGCGTTGAAATGCTTCTCACGTTCTCCTGACATCCCTTCTACACGCAGATATTCGTCCTCGCTCAGCAACTGGCCGCGCACAAGCTCAAATCCATCCGGATCCGTCACCACATAGCTGTTGGGCTCAACCTTTAGTTGCTTGTTTTGATCCTGAGGCAATTTGGTCAGGCGCGTATACTCGTCCTTGCTCAGTACCTGGCCCTGCCCAAGATCAAATCCACCCGGCTCTACCACGACATAGCTTTCGAGTTCGGCCCCCAATTGCTTGTCCTGGTCCTTGGCCAGCTTGCTCAGAAGAAAATACTCCTGCCTGCCCAGAGACTCGCCCTCCTCGATCACAAATGTGCCCGGATCGGTCACGACATAGCTCTCGAAGTAAAGCACCCGCTCCAGCTGGCGCAGCGTCATGTCAAGCACCAGGCCGATACGGCTCGGCATCGACTTCAGGAACCAGATGTGGGCAACCGGGGCCGCAAGCTCGATATGGCCCATCCGGTCGCGGCGCACCTTGGAGAGGGTGACCTCCACGCCGCATTTCTCGCAGATGATGCCGCGATGCTTCATCCGCTTGTATTTGCCGCACAGGCACTCATAGTCCTTCACCGGCCCGAAGATGCGGGCGCAGAACAGCCCGTCCCGTTCCGGCTTGAAGGTCCGGTAGTTGATCGTCTCAGGCTTCTTGATCTCGCCGTAGCTCCAGCGTCGAATCTGATCGGGCGAGGCGATCGAGACCCGGATTTTGTCGAACGAGGCTTCCTGTTCGGTCTGGCCGAAAAGTCGCATCAGGTCGTTCATGCGGTGACTCCAGAGCGGGTTTTTGACAACGGCGCGGGCGCCGTCAGAGGTGTTCTTCCTGAAGGTCGACGTTCAGGCCGAGCGATCTCAGTTCCTTGACCAGGACGTTGAAGGATTCCGGAATGCCGGCGTCGAACGTGTCGTCGCCGCGCACCACCGCCTCATAGACCTTGGTCCTGCCGGCAACGTCGTCCGACTTCACGGTCAGGATCTCCTGCAGGGTGTAGGCCGCGCCGTAGGCTTCCAGCGCCCATACCTCCATCTCGCCGAAGCGCTGGCCGCCGAACTGCGCCTTGCCGCCCAGCGGCTGCTGGGTCACCAGGCTGTAGGGGCCGATGGAACGGGCATGGATCTTGTCGTCCACCAGATGGTGCAGCTTCAACATGTAGATGTAGCCGACCGTGACCGGACGGTCGAAGGGTTCGCCCGTGCGCCCGTCGACCAGCCTGACCTGGCCGGTCGGCCGGATGTCGGCGCTCTCGAGCATACCGTCGATGTCGGCCTCGTGGGCGCCGTCGAACACGGGCGTCGCCACCGGGACGCCGGCGGTCAGATTGTTCGAGAGTTCAAGCACTTCGTCGTCCGAGAGGGGGGCGACGGACCTCTCATAGTCGGTCTCGCCATAGACGGCCTTCAGCTTGTCGCGAAGCTTCGCCATCGCCTTGTCGCTCTCGCGCACCTTTTCCAGCATTTCGTCGATCTGCCTTCCAAGGCCGCGGCAGGCGGCGCCCAGATGGGTCTCCAGGATCTGCCCGACATTCATCCGCGACGGCACGCCGAGCGGATTCAGCACGATATCGACGGGCGTCCCGTCCTCCATATGCGGCATGTCCTCGATCGGCACCGCCTTGGAGATAACGCCCTTGTTGCCGTGGCGTCCGGCCATCTTGTCGCCCGGCTGCAGCTTGCGCTTCACC
The DNA here is from genome assembly GCA_022824105.1 of Alphaproteobacteria bacterium. Classification (GTDB taxonomy): domain Bacteria; phylum Pseudomonadota; class Alphaproteobacteria; order Bin95; family Bin95; genus Bin95. Next base: position 14,851 of record JAJEAZ010000059.1, on the reverse strand, counting down.
GCGACGAACACCTTGACCATCTTCATGACGCCCGGCGGCAGTTCGTCGCCGCGCTCCAGCTTTTCCAGCTTGTTCTCGAACCGCTTCGAAAGCTCGTCCACATTCGCATCGAAACGCTGGATGAGGGTCTCGATCTCGCGCATCGCGTCGTCGCGGCGCAGCACGATCTGGCGCCATTCCGACGGCCGGAGCCCGTCCAGCGTCTTCTCGGTGATGCGCTGGCCTTCGCGCAGCCCCGGCCCGGACACGACCGTGCGGCTCAGCAGCAATTCGCGCATCCGCGCATTGAAGTCGCGCGTGAGGATGCCGCGCTCGTCGTCCCGGTCCTTGGCCAGACGATCGATTTCGGCCTGCTCGATGGTCATGGCGCGCTCGTCCTTGTCGACGCCGCGCCGCTGAAAGACGCGCACGTCGACGACCGTGCCGGAGTCGCCCGGCGGCACCTTGAGCGAGGTATCGCGCACGTCCGAGGCCTTCTCGCCGAAGATCGCGCGCAGCAGCTTTTCCTCGGGCGTCATCGGCGACTCGCCCTTCGGCGTCACCTTGCCGACCAGGATATCGCCGGCATTCACCTCCGCGCCGATATAGACGATGCCCGCCTCGTCGAGGTTGCGGAGCGCTTCTTCGGCCACATTGGGAATGTCGCGGGTGATCTCTTCCTGGCCGAGCTTGGTGTCGCGGGCCATGATTTCGTATTCCTCGATATGGATCGAGGTGAACACGTCGTCGCGCGCAATGCGTTCCGAGATGACGATCGAGTCCTCGAAATTATAGCCGTTCCAGGGCATGAACGCGCAGAGCACATTGCGCCCAAGCGCCAGTTCGCCGAACTCCGTGGACGGCCCGTCGGCGATGATGTCTCCCTCGCCGACCGCGTCGCCGACCTTCACCAGCGGCCGCTGGTTGAGGCAGGTGGACTGGTTGGACCGCTCGAATTTGCGCAGGTTGTAAATGTCCACGCCGGAGCCGCCGCCGCTTTCGGCGGCGCGCACGACGATCCGGGTGGCGTCCACCTGATCGACCGTGCCGGCGCGCCTGGCCGTGACCGAGGCGCCGCTGTCGCGGGCGACGGCCGCTTCCATGCCCGTCCCGACCAGGGGCGCTTCCGCCTGCACCAGCGGCACCGCCTGGCGCTGCATGTTGGAGCCCATCAGGGCCCGGTTGGCGTCATCGTTCTCCAGGAACGGGATCAGCGCTGCCGCGACCGACACCAACTGCTTCGGCGACACGTCCATGAAGTCGATCTGGTCTGCGGTCGAGAGCGCGAAGTCGCTGCCGCGCCTGACGGTCACCAGGTCCTCCATGAAGCGGCCCTCGTCATCCAGCGGCGAGTTGGCCTGCGCGATGGTGTAGCGCCCCTCGTCCATTGCGGTCATGTAGATCACTTCGCTCGACGCGACGCCGTTCTCGACCGTCCTGTAGGGGGTCTCGATGAACCCGTAGCGGTTGATCCGGGCATAGGTGGCGAGCGAGTTGATAAGGCCGATATTCGGACCTTCCGGCGTCTCGATCGGGCAGATGCGGCCGTAATGCGTCGGGTGCACGTCGCGCACCTCGAAGCCGGCGCGTTCGCGCGTCAGGCCGCCGGGTCCGAGCGCCGAGAGGCGGCGCTTGTGGGTGATCTCGGACAGCGGGTTGGTCTGGTCCATAAACTGGCTGAGCTGCGAGGAGCCGAAGAATTCGCGCACCGCCGCGGCTGCCGGCTTGGCGTTGATGAGGTCCTGCGGCATCACCGAATCGGCGTCGATGGAGCTCATCCGCTCCCGGATCGCGCGCTCCATGCGCGTGAGCCCGATGCGGTACTGGTTTTCCATCAACTCGCCGACCGAGCGCACCCGCCGGTTGCCGAGATGGTCGATATCGTCGATATCGCCGCGCCCGTCCCTGAGCTCGACCATCGTCTTGACGATCGCCAGCAGGTCGTGCTTGCGCAGGACGCGCAGCTGGTCGTCGGTTTCCTGGCCGAGCCGCGCATTCATCTTCACCCGCCCGACCGCGGAGAGATCGTAGCGCTCCTCGTCGAAAAACAGGCCCCTGAACAGCGTTTCCGCGCTTTCCAGCGTCGGCGGTTCGCCCGGCCGCATGACCTTGTAGATGTCGGTCAGCGCATCGTCGCGGTTGGCGTTGTTGTCCCGCGCCAGCGTGTTGCGGATGTAGGGGCCGACATTGATGTTGTCGATCGCCAGCGTCGCGATTTCGTCGATGCCCGCGCCGTGCAGGGATTCGAGCAGGGTCTCGTCGATCTCGCCGCCCGCCTCGGCGAAAATCCGCCCGTTTCCGGCATCGACCAGGTCCTCGGCGAGGAACCGCCCCAGCAGGTCGGTTTCATCCACCAGTTGCGATTCGACCCCGCTCCTGGTGAGCCGGTCGATCTGGCGCTTGGTCATGTTGGTTCCGGCCTTGGCCACGATGTCGCCGTTCCGGGCGTCCCGGAGGTCGGCGACCAGCCGCTGGCCCTGCAGGCGCGCAAGGTCGATCTCCGTGACCCAGCCCGCGTCCCCGTGCCGGTATATGACGCGGTCGTAGAAATAGTTGAGGATCTCCTCCGCGCCCATTCCCTCGATTGCCTCGCCGTCGTCCCCGCCCGACTCGGCCCGCTGCCGCTCGTACTCCTCGCTTTCCAGCGCCATCAGCAGGGTCGTGACCGGCAGCTTGCGGCGCCGGTCGATCCGCACGAAGACCTCGTCCTTGGCGTCGAATTCGAAATCGAGCCAGGAACCGCGATAGGGGATGACGCGGGCGGAAAAGAGCAGCTTGCCCGAGGAATGCGTCTTGCCCCGGTCGTGGTCGAAGAACACGCCCGGCGAGCGGTGCATCTGCGAGACGATCACCCGTTCGGTGCCGTTGATGATGAAGGTGCCGTTGTCCGTCATCAGCGGCATGTCGCCCATATAGACGTCCTGCTCCTTGATGTCGCGGATCGACCGCGCCCCGGTATCGTCGTCGAGGTCGAAGACGATCAGGCGCAAGGTCACCTTGAGCGGCGCCGCGTAGGTCATGCCCCGCTGCTGGCATTCCTCGACATCGTATTTCGGCTCCTCGAACTCGTATTTCACGAATTCGAGCTGCGCCTTGTCGGCGAAATCCTTGATCGGAAAGACGGTCGTCAGCACCTCCTGCAGGCCCGCCTGGCGGCGCCCCTCCGGGCCGGCGTCGCGCTGCAGGAAGCCTTCATAGGAGGTGCGCTGCACATCGATCAGATTCGGAATCGGCGCCACCTCGCGGATATGGCCGAAATTCTTGCGAACCCGCTTGCGGCCCGTAAACGACATCGTCATGTCCGATCCACCCTGTTCCACGCCGACGGCAGGTCGGCGCCAAGACCATTATTTAACTGGGTTGCGGCACGAAAATGGCAAACGGCAAGGAAGCCGCGCGCCCGCCTTCCGGGCCCGCAGCCGCCTCTGCCCCTCATGTCCGGCCCGGAACCCGGGCCGGCGTCCATTCGGCCGGGCAACCCGGCTACTTCAGTTCTACCGTCGCGCCGGCGCCTTCGAGCTTCGCCTTCAGCTCCTCGCCTTCGTCCTTGCTCACGCCCTCCTTGACGGACTTGGGCGCGGACTCCACCAGTTCCTTGGCCTCTTTCAGGCCGAGGCCGGTAATCGCCCGGATTTCCTTGATCACATTGATCTTCTTCTCGCCGAAGGATGCCAGGATGACATCGAATTCGGTCTGCTCCTCGACGGCGGCGGCGGCTTCGCCGTTCGATGCCGCGGCCACCGCGACCGGCGCGGCGGCGGACACGCCCCACTTCTCTTCGAGCATTTTCGACAGCTCCGCCGCCTGGATGACGGTCAGTTCGGAGAGTTCGTCGACGAGTTTCTGTAGATCGGCCATTTGCAGTTACTCCTGGATTCGCATTCCGGTTCTTGTTTGGGTCAGCCCGAGTCGCCCTGGGCGGAGAAGACGCGCGCGAGTTGCGCGCCGGGTTCGTTCAGCAGCCGCGCAATCCTGCCTCCCGGCGCTTGCAGCAGTCCCACGATCTTTCCGCGCAACTCATCGAGCGACGGAAGCCTCGCGAGCGCCACCACGCCGTTCTCGTCCAGCGTCTCGGCGCCGAGCATGCCGCCCAGCACGGAGAGCTTGTCGTTCTCGTTGGCGTAATCGACGGCCACCTTGGCCGCCGCCACCGGATCGGTCGAGAACGCGACCGCCGTGGGGCCGGAGAACAGGGACTGGATATCGGTGAAGGACGTCTTTTCCAGGGCGCGCTTCGCCAGCCGGTTCTTGGTGACCCGGAAGGTCGCGCCCGCCGCGCGCATGCGTCGGCGCAGGTCCGTCATCTCGGCAACCGTGAGTCCGGAATGCCGGGTGACGACCATGAGTTCGGCGCCGCCGAAACTCTCGGTCATGTCTCGGACCAGTTCCTCTTTCTGCCTCTTGAGCAAGGGGTCCTCTCCTGGGTGGGACTTTCGCCCCGGTTAGTGTTGACCGCCCTCGCGGGCGGCGTCAGACCCTGTCCCGGAAGCGGGCGCCGGTTGCCCGGCGCCGTCCTCCCGTCTCGCGCCGGCGCTTTCGCTTTAGGTCCGGCCTGCAGGCAGGCGCGGACACCGACGGTCTCGGACAGGTGTGCTTTCGGCGGACCGGGCGCTTCAGCCCGCGCCGCCGAGAGCGCTCGCATCGACGCGCACGCCCGGCCCCATCGTGGAACTGAGCGTGACGCGCCTGACATAGGTTCCCTTCGCGCCGGACGGCTTGGCGCGCAGTATGGCGTCGAAGAAGGCGCGGGCATTGCCCTCCAGCGCCTCCTGCTCGAAGCTCGCCTTGCCGATGCCGGCATGCACGATCCCGGCCCGCTCGACCCGGAACTGCACCTGGCCGCCCTTGGCTGCGCGGACCGCGTCCGCCACGTCCATGGTCACGGTGCCGAGGCGCGGGTTCGGCATCAGGCCGCGAGGGCCCAGAATGCGCCCGAGCCGGCCCACGACCGGCATGGTGTCCGGCGTGGCGATGGCGCGGTCGAACGCGATCTCGCCGCCGCTGATCGTCTCGGCGAGGTCCTCCGCGCCCACAAGGTCGGCGCCCGCCTCGCGGGCCTCGTCCGCCTTGGCGCCGCGCGCGAACACCGCCACCCGCACCGGCTTGCCGGTGCCGTGGGGGAGGTCGCAGACCCCGCGCACCATCTGGTCCGCGTGGCGCGGATCGACGCCGAGATTGATGGCGATATCCACGGTTTCGTCGAATTTGGCGCCGGCCCGCTCCCGGACCAGACGCACCGCTTCGGCGAGTTCGTGCTCGGCGGTGCGGTCGATGCCGTCCCAGCCGGCGCGCATCCGCTTTCCCTTGCGGCTTGCCATCGCGTCAGCCCTCCGCCACTTCCAGGCCCATGGACCGGGCCGAGCCCGCGAGCATGGCGACCGCGGCTTCGAGGTCGTTTGCGTTCAGGTCCTCCATCTTCAACTCCGCAATCTCCCGGAGTTGCGCGCGCGTGACCCGGCCCGCAACCTCCCTGCCCGGCATCTGGCTGGCCTTGTCGAGACCCGCCGCGCGGCGCAGCAGGAAGCTTGCCGGCGGCGTCTTCATCGTGAAGCTGAACGACTTGTCGGCATACACGGTGATGATCGTCGGGATCGGCATGCCCTGCTCCTGGGTCTGCGTGGCGGCGTTGAACGCCTTGCAGAACTCCATGATGTTCAGTCCGCGCTGTCCCAGCACCGGACCGATGGGCGGTTGCGGCGTGGCCTGGCCCGCCGGAACCTGCAGCTTGATGTAGCCGCTGATTTTCTTTGCCATTTCGGCTCCCCATATGCGGCGGCGCTGCGCCGCCGGCGGTCACGGCCGGGGTCGGCCTCCCGCCTGTGCCTCGTTGCTGCGTGCGTTCAGGTCTTTTCCACTTGCGAATATTCGAGATCGACGGGCGTCGCGCGCCCGAAGATCGACACCGAAACCTTGAGCCGCGCGCGTTCCTCGTCAACCTCTTCCACCACGCCGGTGAAGGAGGTGAACGGACCGTCCGAAACCCGGACCTGCTCGCCGATGTCGTAGATCACCGACGGGCGCGGGCGTTCCACCCCCTCGCTCACCTGGTAGAGGATGCGGTTGGCCTCCGATTCCGAGATCGGGATCGGCCGGTTGCCGCCGCCGCCCAGAAAGCCCGTGACCTTCGGCGTGTTCTTGACCAGATGCCAGACGCGGTCGTCCGGACGGTTGCCGCCGCTCTCCGGCCGTTCCGGGCTGTGCTGCGTTTCCATCTTGACCAGCACGTAGCCGGGAAAGAACTTGCGTTCCCCGGTCACGCGCCGTCCGCGCCTGATCTCGGCCACCTTTTCCATCGGCACGCTGATGTCCTCGATCAGCCCGCCCACGCCCTGCCGGTCCGCCTGTTCGCGGATCGCCATGGCGACTTTCTGCTCGGAGCCCGAATGGACATGAACGACGTACCAGAGCGCAGTCACGGCGCTATCCTCCGAGCCCGAGAACGACGCGCACGACCCAGGCCAGCGCCTGGTCCACGACGAAGAAGAACAGCGCCGCCAGCGTGACCATGACGAATACCATGGCCGTGGAGACGCCGGTCTCCTTGCGGCTGGGCCAGGTGACCTTGGCCGCCTCCTGGCGGACCTGGCGGATGAATGCGCCGGGACTGGTTCGCGCCATGGCCGCCTCAGATGGCAGGAGCAGCAGGACTCGAACCCGCAACCCCCGGTTTTGGAGACCGGTGCTCTACCAATTGAGCTATGCTCCTACTGAGATCCATGGCGTTCCTTCGATCCTCCGCCGTTCAGTCGTCATGCGAGGCGCCGACGCCTCAGTCGTCGATTGAAGCGACGACGCCGGCGCCGACCGTGCGCCCGCCCTCGCGGATCGCAAACCGCAATCCCTCGTCCATCGCTATCGGCGCAATCAGGTTCACGCCCATCGAGATGTTGTCACCCGGAAGCACCATCTCGACACCCTCGGGCAACTCAACCGTCCCCGTAACATCCGTCGTGCGGAAGTAAAACTGCGGGCGGTAGTTCGAGAAAAACGGCGTGTGACGACCCCCCTCGTCCTTCGTCAGAACATAGCACTCGCAATGGAACTTCGTGTGCGGGCGGATCGAACCCGGACGCGCCAGAACCTGCCCGCGCTCCACCTCGTCCCGCTTCGTCCCCCGAAGCAACACGCCAACATTGTCGCCCGCCTCCCCCTGGTCCAGAAGCTTCCGGAACATCTCCACGCCCGTGCAAACCGTCTTCGACGTCTCCTTCAACCCCACAATCTCAACATCGTCACCGACCTTCACGATACCCTGCTCGACACGGCCCGTAACAACCGTCCCACGCCCCGATATCGAAAACACGTCCTCGATCGGCATCAAAAACGGCCGGTCCTTCGGACGGTCCGGCTGCGGAACATAATCGTCAACTGCCTCCATCAGCTCCAATACCGACTGGCGGCCCTGCGCTACATCACCGTCCTCAAGAGCCGCCAAAGCCGAACCCTTCACAACCGGAATGTCGTCGCCCGGAAAGTCGTAGCTCGACAAAAGCTCCCGGACCTCAAGCTCGACAAGCTCCAGAAGCTCCTCGTCATCAACCTGGTCTACCTTGTTCAGGTAAACAACCAGGGCCGGAACACCAACCTGGCGCGCCAGAAGAATGTGCTCGCGAGTCTGCGGCATCGGGCCGTCCGCAGCACTCACAACCAGAATCGCCCCGTCCATCTGCGCCGCACCCGTGATCATGTTCTTCACATAGTCTGCATGACCCGGGCAATCCACATGCGCGTAGTGACGCGCACCCGTCTCATACTCAACATGCGCCGTCGAGATCGTGATCCCCCGAGCCTTCTCCTCAGGCGCCTTGTCTATCTGGTCATACGCCGTGAACTCCGCCCCGCCAGCCTCGGCAAGGATCTTCGTGATCGCCGCCGTCAATGTCGTCTTGCCATGATCGACATGGCCGATCGTTCCTATGTTGCAATGCGGCTTCGTGCGCTCAAATCGAGCCTTGCCCATCGACCTCGTCCCGCTGCGATAGTTGGGTTCTGGTTTCTAGTCGGTTCCGTTCGTCCCGGCCGAAGCTGGAGCGGGTGACGGGAATCGAACCCGCACAACCAGCTTGGAAGGCTGGGGCTCTACCATTGAGCTACACCCGCCGGCGCTCCGTCCCGGTTTCCGTCCGTGCAGTCCTGCGCTGCGCTCACACCCCGCCGTTCGACCGTCGTCCGGGCCGTCCGAATGGTGGAGGGGGTTGGATTCGAACCAACGTAGGCAACGCCAACGGGTTTACAGCCCGTCCCCTTTAGCCACTCGGGCACCCCTCCGTTCCGTCCCCGAAACGGCGGGCGAAAATGATATGCTCATGCAGCAATGTCAATGGTCAATCGGACGCAAAATCGCGGCAAACCGCCCGCCGCCGGCGAACTCTGGCTTCATGGCCGCCACACCGTGGCCGCGGCCCTGGCGAACCCTTCCCGCAAACTTCGCCGGCTTCTCCAGACGGAAGCCGGGGAAGCCGAGGCCGCGGCGCGCCGGCGCGGCATTCCCGTCGAAACGGTAGAGCGCCGCCTGCTCGACCGGCGCTTCGGCACCGGCGCCGTCCACCAGGGCATCGCGCTCCACTGCGAGCCGCTGCCCCCGCCCGACCTGGACGCGATCGCGGCGGAGCCCGGCCCGGGGCGCCTGCTGCTGCTCGACCGGGTGAGCGATCCGCGCAATATGGGCGCGGTGCTCCGCTCGGCCGAAGCCTTCGGCGTGCGCGCCGTCGTCATGCCGGCCGCCGGCGCGCCGGCGGAGACCGCCGCGCTCGCCAAGGCCGCGGCCGGGGCGCTGGAGCGGGTGCCGCTCGCCCGTGTCGTCAATCTCGCCCGCTCTCTGGAGCGCCTCAAGGCGGCGGGATACTGGTTCGTCGCCCTGGACGGGACGGCCGACCTGCCGCTCGCGCGCCTCGACCTCACCGGCCGGATCGGCCTTGTGCTGGGCGCGGAGGGCGCCGGCATCCGCCGCCTGGTGCGCCGCGCCTGCGACTTCGAGGCCGCGATCCCGATGAGCGGCGGGGCTGACAGCCTCAATGTCGCCGTCGCAGCCGGCATCGCCCTTTACGAAGCGCATCGGCAGACCTACATGAGCGGCGCGGCGGCCGAGCCGTCCTGATCCGCCCGGCAAGGGCGCGGGAACGCGGCCGCGGCAAGGCCGGTCAACCGAAAACCACACGGGAAACACCATGTCCACGCATCTTCGATGCTAACATGTTGATATAGCGCCTGTTTTTCCTCGTGCAATTTGCAGACTGGGGCGGGAATGCAACCGCGTTTTCCCCCGCCTGCAACAGAATGCAGGAGGAATATCCATGTCCCGTGTCCGTCTCACGGAAAGCCGAATCGAGACACTCGAGCCCCGCAAGGCGCCCTACGATGTTCGCGACGCCACCCTGAAAGGCTTCGGCATCCGCGTCCTGCCGTCGGGGTCCAAGCGGTATTTCATTCACAGCCAGCATGAGGGCCGGCGTCTCTGGAAGACAGTGGGCAACGCCGACAGCATCAATCTCGCCGAAGCCCGAAGGCGCGCGACGGAACTGCTCGCTGCAATCCGGAGCGACGCGGCACCCGCACTCCCGGAAGAGAAACTCTTCGAGGCCGTGGCCGAGGAAGTCTTCTCCCACTACAGACGGCACTGGAAACCCGGAACCCTCAAGGTCAACCGGAACTATCTGGGCAACACGATCCTGCCCCGGTTCCGGGGGCGCAGTATCGCCGACATCGGGAAGCAGGACGTGCAGCGCTGGTTTGTCTCTCTGCGGGCGACCCCGGTGGCTGCCGACCGTTCAATGCCGATTCTCTCGGTCATCATGCACCAGGCCGAGATTTACGGCTATCGCCCTGAAGGCAGCAATCCCTGTGTCGGTATCCGCCGCTACCGGCGCAAGGGACGCGAACGCTTCCTGTCGGAGCCGGAGCTTCGCCGTCTCGGGACCCTGCTCCGCAGCCATGACGCCCGGCACTCGCTTCCTGCGGCGTTTATCCGCCTGTTGCTGCTGACCGGCTGCCGCAAGGACGAGATCAGGACGCTGCAATGGCTCGACTATCGCGAAGGGCGCCTGTTCTTGCGCGATAGCAAGACGGGACCCCGGACGGTCTGGTTGTCCTCTCCCGCCCGCGCCGTACTGAACGATCTTCCGCGCCGAGGCAAATGGCTCTTCCCCTCGCCGCGAAGCCCGAGGCCGGTCTCCTCGACCGTCTTCGAGACCTTCTGGAGCCGCGTCCGGGAGGAGGCGGGGATGGCAGACGTCCGGCTTCATGACCTGCGTCACACATATGCCAGCATCGCCATCATGCAGGGCGAGACCGTCACCACAGTGGCGCGCCTGCTCGGGCACAACGACGCGCAGACGACGCTGAAATACGCGCATTTGTCCGACACTTCGGTCCGGGAAGCCGCCGACGCCCTTGCCGACATTCTCGGGGAGGGCTGAGCCATGCCGAAACGCAAGAGGCTGACCGACGCCGGCATTGCACGGCTGCGCCCGGAGGGGCGCGAATACACGGTCTGGGACACCCAGGTCGCCGGGCTCGGGGTGCGGGTCCGTCCCTCCGGCAGCCGGACCTTCATCTACTACCGCAAGACCGATGGCGGCGTGAAGAAAATGTCCTTTGGGCCGGCGCTGCTGCGCAAGGTGGAGGACGTGCGCCGGGATTGTCTGGAGGCGGCGACCGGAGCTGCCGACCCGGACACCGGTTCTCGCGAAAGCGCGCCGCTGTTTCGGGAATTCGTCTCCGGTTGCTGGAAGGCCGACTGCTTCGAACGTTGCAAGCCCTCCACGCAGAGGGTCTATGGCACCCTCTTGAAGGGCAGGATATTGCCGGCATTCGGATCGCAGCCTCTTGACCGCATCGAACGCGTCGATGCGGTTCGCTGGTTCGAGAAGGACAGCAGGGCAGCACCCGGCGTAGCCAACAAGGCGCTGCAACTGCTGCGGCAGATTCTCAACCACGCCGTTGCCTGCGGGCATATCGAGACCAACCCGGCGCGCGGCATCCGCCGAAATCCTACCAGAAAGCTGACGCGCTTCCTCTCCCGCGAGGAGATTGCCCGCCTTCACCGCGTCCTCGACCGGCATGCCGAAGGTTCGGCGTCAGAAGCACAGCAGGCTGACATCGTCCGCCTGCTGTTGCTCACCGGCTGCCGCAAGGGCGAAATCCTGCGCCTGCGCCGGGAAGAGGTCAGAGACGACCGGCTCGAACTCCTCGACAGCAAGACCGGGCCGAGAACCGTCCTCCTGAACGCCCCCGCGCGAAAAATTCTCGAACGCCGACTGCGGCAAGGGAACGGTCCCTGGGTCTTCCCCTCTATCAAGGACCCGTCGCGGCATCAATTCTACGGTCTTTGGCTCTGGTACGCCGTGAGACGCGAGGCCGATATCGAGGATGTCCGCCTGCACGACCTGCGTCATACCGTAGCCAGCCAGGCGGCGATGAACGGCGTTCCTCTGCCGGTCGTGGCCCGCCTTCTCGGACACAGAGACGTCAGCATGACCATGCGATACGCCCATGTCGGGGACCGCGAGGTCGAGGCTGCGGCCGAACGCGTCGGGCGGATCATCAACGACATGATGAACGGCGTAACGCCGGCAACACGCCGATAACCGGGTTGTCGCCACCAGACTCGTCGTGGTCGGTGCGCCAACCCGATTACCCACAGTTCCATTGAGACCCACTGCCGCCGCATTTGACTTCTCCCCGCGCCGGCTGGACACTCGCCGGGATACTGCCCCGGAAGGCCCAAGGAGGCCCAGGGAGGCGCCGATGCGCACGGCTTTCGGAATCCGGCCGACACGCCGCCGCTTCCTCGCGGGCGCTGCGGCGGCGGGCCTCTCCTTCCTGCCGCGAGCGGCGCTCGCCGGGGAGGAGCCCAGGCTCAATTTCTACAACTGGGACACCTATATCGGCGAGACCACGCTCGCGGATTTCAAGGCGCAGACCGGCATAGAAGTCCGGATGGACCTCTATGCGGACAATGACGAGCTGTTCGCGAGGCTGCGGGCGGGCAATCCCGGCTACGATGTGATCGTGCCGACCAACGACTTCGTCGAGCGCATGATCGCCGCCGACATGCTCATGCCGCTCGACCATACGGCGATTCCCAACATGGCGAACATTGAGCCCGCTTTTCGGGATGTCGCCTTCGACCCCGGCCGGCGCCACTCCATTCCCTATATGTGGGGCACGATGGGGATCGGCTACCGCAAGTCGCGCTGCGACGGGGTGCCCGACAGCTGGCGCTGGCTCTACGACTCCGACCGCTACAGCGGCCGCTGCGCGCTGCTGAGCGAGGCGGGCACGGTGCTTGGCGCAGCCTTCAAATATATGGGCCATTCGCTCAATACGATCGACCCGGAGGTCGTCGAGGCGGCCGAAAAGCTGATTGTCGCGCAGAAACCGCATCTCAAGCTGTTCGCGCCGGATAACGGGCAGGACCTGCTGCTGTCCGGCGAGGTGGACATCGCGATGGAATGGAACGGCGACATGCTGCAGGCGATGGCGGAGGACGACGACATCTCCTATGTCGTGCCCCGCGAGGGGTCGATCCTGTGGGAGGATGCCCTCGCGATCCCGCAGGGCGCGCCGCATCCCGACAACGCGCATGCCTTCCTGAACTTCATCCTCGACGCCGAGGTAGGCGCGGCCATTGCGGAGACGATCCGCTATGCGACGCCGAACGCCGCCGCCAGGGCGCTGCTGCCGGAAAGCTACACGGGGAACCCGGGCATCTTCCCGAGCGAGGAGACGCTTGCGGCCTGCGAGCCGGCGCTCTACCGGGGACAGGAGGCCGCGCGGCTCTACGAGGCGGCATGGACCCGGATTCGAGCGGCTTGATGGCGGGAGGCGGGACCGGGCACCGGCCGGAACGGCAATGCGGACAACGGCGGACCGGACTGCTTCCGGGCTTCGTGGCGCTGGGGCCCGGGCTCCGGTTCCTACTCTTCTTCCTCGCTCCGCTCGCATTCGTGTGGGTTTGGGTTTGGGTTTTCAGCTTCGACCGGCAGGAGGGCCGCGGTCGCTGCGTGAACGCAAGGCCAGCAGGGCCCGGTCCGCAAGGGCTGGTCTTGAGGCGCGCAATTCTGATCGGAGAACTGATTACAGGTCCGAAATGTCAATGGGGTGCCGAACCCTACGAAAACGGCCCTGCGACCCGTCAATCTGCGAGTGTCCGACAGACCTCTGCTGAGAGCCATAAGTCCACCGTCCAGCGGATGCCAGTTCCGGGCAGCCGAGAGACTTAGGAACAGAAGAACTTCAGTAAGCTATGCACTAGAGGCAAACAACCATGACAGATTCCGAGAACAGCTCGGGTGGGAACAACAAGCGCAGCCTTCTTCGAAAGATACATGATTGGAGCTGGGCAATTGGCATATGTGCTTCGGTTGCTGCCTCATTTGGTGTAGCTTGGCTCGCGAGTAGCATTGTACTGAATCAGGAAGTGAAAACGGGACGATACATCTTTGATGGAATCGGATATCGCTACTTTCATGCTACAATTGCAATATACAATGTACTGAATAATCAAGCCTCTAACCAGTCGCAAAAGCTAGTTGCTCTCTCCTCCTACTGGGCAGTGTTGGAGGATATTTCTAAAGATATGCGTATGATGAGAACTAATCCGTTCTTCGAAAAAGTTTGGGGAGAAAAATTGGAAGACTTTGCCATTGTACAGAATATGTTAGCTTACGACGTCATAGCAAAAGTAACGCAGCCAAGACCCGAAACGCTAGGCAAGATGTGTCATCTATTTGTTTGTACTGATAAATGGATGCTCAAATCGGATGGATGCCGTGATGAGTTGAACATACCGAAAGCGGCTCGTACAATATGCGAGGCCAATGGATTTAACTGCATAAAATGATCAATCATTCGAATCGTATCCCCAAGGCTGGTGTAGAGACTATCCGAAACAGTATTCGGGAAATTATTGCTCGTGTCGTCGGCAAGATCGGCGGAGGCCAAGCCGCAGAGGAGTTGATCTACCGCACTGGACTTGTGGAAACTGGATATAGGACGCGCGAGCAGGATGGTGGTGGACCGGCGCTTGGGTTTTTCCAGATGGAGCCTAGCACGCACGATGACATTTGGAACAACTTTCTCAAGTATCGTCCGGAACTCGCTGAAAAGGTCAGATCCTTCGCCGATGACAACGAGTGTACGGCGAAAACTCTCCGAGAGAACGATGCCTATGCGGCGGCTATGTGTCGCGTCCAATACCTGCGCGACAAGGCTCCGCTTCCTGCGGTAGGCGATGTGAAAGCACAGGCCGACTACTGGAAGCGCATTTACAACACCAGGCAAGGGGCGGGGACCGTAGCGCACTTTGTCGCTGAAGTGAAAGTGGAGATGGGCGGGATGCGCCCGCACACACCACTATAGGTTCGGCCCTGATGCAGCTGAGTTCAGCTATGCTTGTGAGCGTTTCGAGAACGTCGCTATTCAAAGCCGGCAGGCGCTTCACACCCGCAGTAAATCGTGAACCGCGGCGAGCAGTCGAGTTTCAAGCCGGATATACCTATTGCAGTTAACCGCCCCAGCCCACTCGAGCACGGGCGGCGTCTTCCGCGGCCGATGGGATAATGTTTCACCGCCGCTAGCAGGACGGGGCGCGAACGGGTCCGAGGCAGGCCGGTAATAGCGGCGCGGAAAGCGCCCGAGGGCTTCCCATAATGCGACTTGCGCGAGCTTTATGTCGGATTAGCGACAGCGGTGTAATGGTCCCGGATTGCCTGTTGACGTCTTCAGCGCTTAGAGCCTGACCCAAAAAGAGTTGAGCGGTTTCAAGGGATTGTGATTCAGTTCGGTTATGCAGCTGAACGGAGCCACGAATGCCCTGGACCGAAACCGCTCGCCGGGAGTATCGGCGGGACTGCCCACGATATGCAAGCGA
>JAJEAZ010000414.1 GCA_022824105.1 Alphaproteobacteria bacterium | reverse complement strand
CGCCCGCGCCCGCCCGCGATACGCGCGAAACAGGGACCCGCCGCAGGCCGGCGGCGGGAGCGAAACCGGATCGAGAGGAGGGATCCATGCCGAAGACAAACAGGGACCGGCACCGAGTGGAATACCGGGCGCCTCCGTCTGGAACGGCTGCGTCGTCATGCTGGAACGGACTACCGAATATGCGCCAGGCGCATGGGGAACATGACACTTCGTGACATTTCATGACACGTTGTCTCTTCTCTTGCCGTGCGGGCGGGATGCCGGGCGGTCGCTGTGGCCGGTGTGGAAGACTCGAAATATTTTGCTTGTGTTCCCGAAATATTCTCGATATGAAGAGCGCATCGACCGATACAGCGGGGGCAAAAAACAGCCTCCGGACGAGCGGGGAGCGAATAGATGGCCCATAATGTCGTGACGATGCCGGAGCAGCAGGACAGGTCCGAGAAGCAGCGCGCGCTGGAGTCGGCGCTCGGCCAGATCGAGCGCGCCTTCGGCAAGGGCTCGATCATGAAGCTCGGCCAGCGCGAGACGGCGGTCGAGAGCGAGGCGATCTCCACCGGCTCGCTCGGGCTCGACATCGGGCTCGGGATTGGCGGCCTGCCGCGCGGGCGGGTGGTCGAGATCTACGGGCCGGAGAGTTCGGGCAAGACGACCTTGGCGCTGCATGCCGTCGCCGAGGCGCAGAAGACGGGCGGCGCCTGCGCCTTCGTGGATGCCGAGCACGCGCTCGACCCCGCCTATGCGCGCAAGCTCGGCGTCGATCTGGAAGAGTTGCTGATCTCGCAGCCGGACACGGGCGAGCAGGCGCTGGAGATCGCCGACACGCTGGTGCGCTCCGGGGCGCTCGATGTGCTGGTGATCGACAGCGTGGCGGCGCTGGTGCCGCGCGCCGAGCTGGAAGGCGACATGGGCGATTCGCTGCCGGGCCTCCAGGCGCGGCTGATGAGCCAGGCGCTGCGCAAGCTCACCGCCTCGATCAACAAGTCGCGCACGCTCGTCATCTTCATCAACCAGATCCGGATGAAGATCGGCGTCATGTTCGGCAATCCGGAGACGACGACCGGCGGCAATGCGCTCAAATTCTACGCCTCGGTCCGGCTCGACATAAGGCGCATCGGCCAGATCAAGGAGCGCGACGAGATCATCGGCAACCAGACCCGCGTCAAGGTCGTCAAGAACAAGATGGCGCCGCCCTTCAAGGTGGTGGAGTTCGACGTGATGTACGGCCGCGGCATTTCCAAGATGGGTGAAATCCTGGACCTCGGCGTCAAGGCGAACATCGTGGAGAAATCGGGCTCCTGGTATTCCCACGCCGGCAAGCGCATCGGCCAGGGCCGCGAGAACGCCAAGGCGTTCCTGCGCGAGAATCCCGATGTCGCCGGCGTCATCGAGCGCGCGATCCGCGAAAATGCCGGGCTGGTGGTCGAGGCGATGATGGGCGAGGCGGAGGCCGCCGGGGACGGTGCGGCCGAATAGCCGCCGCTACGACCTCGGGTCGAGCGCGTCCTGGAGCGCGTCGCCGAGGAAGTTGAAGGCGATCACGGTCGAGAAGATCAGCAGGCCCGGCCAGACGGCGAGGCGCGGGGCCTGCCAGATCGTTTCCTGGGCATGGGCGAGCATGTTGCCCCAGCTTGCCGCCGGCGGCTGGATGCCGAGCCCGAGAAAGGACAGCACGCTTTCGAACAGGATGATGTTCCCAACGGAAAGCGTCGTCGCCACCAGGATCGGCGAGGCGACATTGGGGAGGATATGCCGGAGCGCGATCCGGCCGCTGCCGGCCCCCAGCGCGCGGGCGGCGCGCACATAATCCTGGGCGCGGGCGGCAAGCGCGGCGGCGCGCACCAGCCGGGCCACCGTCGTCCAGCCGACCAGCGCCACGATGGCGATGACGCGGAAGAGGCTGGCGTCCGTGCCGTCGTCGAGGC
The DNA here is from genome assembly GCA_022824105.1 of Alphaproteobacteria bacterium. Classification (GTDB taxonomy): domain Bacteria; phylum Pseudomonadota; class Alphaproteobacteria; order Bin95; family Bin95; genus Bin95. Next base: position 3,912 of record JAJEAZ010000414.1, on the reverse strand, counting down.
CGAGCTTGGCGGGATCGACCGCCGCCAGCACGATCAGCAGCGGCAGCAGCGGCAGCGCGATCACGCCGTCGGTCAGCCGCATGAGCGCGGCGTCGAAGGCGCCGCCGCGATAGCCGGCCAGCAGGCCGAGGCCGGTGCCGATGAGCGCGGCGATGAAGGCGGCGGCAAGCCCGACCGAGAGCGAGACCTGCCCGCCCCGGAGCAGCCGCGCCAGCAGGTCGCGCCCGAGATCGTCCGCGCCGAGCGGGTGGGCGGCCGACGGCGGGGCGTAGCGGGCGAACAGGTCCACGGATTCGGCGTCGATGCCGAGCGCGGCCTCGATGAGCGGCGCGGACCAGGCGGCGGCGGCCAGCAGCAGCAGGAAGACCGCGCCGGCGAGCCCGGCCCTGTGCCGCCGGAACCGCAGCCAGGCCAGCGCCGCCGGGCTCACGCGCCTGCCCGAAAGGCGATGCGCGGGTCGAGCGCCACATAGGCGCCGTCCGCGGCGATGTTGGCGGCAAGCGTGGTGAAGGTCGCGAACAACAGGCCGATCAGGGCCAGATTGTAGTCGTTCGCCATCACCGCGTTGTAGATGAGCGCGCCCATGCCGGGATAGCCGAACATGATCTCGGTGATGAGCGCCCCGGAGAACAGCGCGCCCATGTCCAGCGCGAGGATCGTCACCACCGGGATCATCGCATTGCGCAGCACGTGGCGGCGCACCGCTGCGGCGCGCGAAAGGCCCTTGGCGCGGGCGGTGCGCACATAGTCCTGGCGCAGCGCCTCGCGCATGGAGGCGCGGACATAGCGGGTGATGCCGCCGGCCGAGAGCAGCCCGAGCACGGCCACCGGCAGGATGAGGTGGCGCAGCCGCTCCGCCCAGCCGGCGTCGCCGGCCGCGGGCCAGCCCGTCGCCGGCAGCCAGCCGAGCGTGACCGAGAACAGCAGCATCGCCATGATCGCGAGCCAGAAGGGCGGGGTGGAAATACCGGCGAAGCAGAGGAAGTTGACGGCGTAGTCGCCGAAGCGGTTGGCCTTAAGCGCGGCGAAAATGCCGGCGGGCAGCGCGATGGCGACCGAGAGCGCAAAGGCGAGCCCCATCAGCAGCGCGGTGTGCGGCAGCCGCTCCGCCAGCAGGTCGAGCGCCGGGCGGTTGTAGATGCGGCTGTGGCCGAAATCGCCGCCGAGCGCCGCGCCCGCCCAGGCGAGGTAGCGTTCCCAGACCGGGCGGTCGAGCCCGTAGACCGCCTTCAGCCGCTCGGTGTCCTCCGACGTCAGTTCCGGGTCGGCCGCGATCATGGCGTCGATCGGGTCGCCCGGCATCAGGCCGATCAGCCCGTAGACGGCGAAGGACATGACGGCCAGGACGATGGCCGCCTGCAGGAGGCGGCCGGCGAGAAAACGGCTCATTCCTCCGCGCGCCACTCCTCGATCCAGAGCGTGGTCGAATATTGATGGCCGGTGGGCGTCACGCCCTTCAGCCATTTCGGAAAGACATAGGGTGTGGCGCGGAAATAGAGCGGCAGCACCGGCAGGTCGCGGGCGTAGGCCGCCTGGAGGTCCGCCCAAAGGGCCCGCCGCTTCCCGCGGTCGAGCTCCACCTCGATGCTGTCGAGCAGCGCATCCACATCCGGGTTGCGGTAGCCGGTGTAGTTCTGCCCGGACCAGTTGTTCTCCGCGGTCGGGATCATGGTGGAATGCAGCGTCGAGCGCGGCACGCTCTCCGGCGCGGACAGCCAGGCATACATCGCCAGGCCGCTGAATTGGCGCTTCGAGACCGTTTCGCCGAAGAACACCCGCGCCGGCTGGTTGCGGATGCGCACGTCGATGCCGACATCCTTCCACGCCGCCTGCAGCACCTGCTGCACCAGTTCGCGGACCCGGCTGCCGGCCGTCGTGCCGAGTTCGAGCCTGAGCGGCTCGCCGGCGGCGTTGCGGCGCAGGGCGCCCGGCGCCTCGTTGGTCCAGCCCGCTTCATCGAGCAGCGTCCGGGCCGCGTCCGGGTCGAAGGGCGTCCGCGGCAGGTCCGCGTCATAGACCCAGTCGAGCGGGCTCACCGGACCGTGCGCGACCGGCTGGCGGCCGAAGAAGAGCCGTTCGGAAAGCGTCTCCCGGTCGATGGCGTGCAGCAGCGCGCGCCGCACCCGGATATCGGCCAGCACCGGGTTGTCGAGATTGAGGTCGATATGCTCGTAGATGAGTCCCGCCTTGTAGGCGAAGTCCCAGGCGTCGCCTTCGCGCTGCTCCATGGCGGCGGCCTGGTCGAGGCTGAGCCCGAGTTCGCCCGCGATATAGTCGACCGCGCCCGAGCGGAGATTGACCTCCAGCGCGGCGGTGTTCTCGACGATGCGGATGATGACGGTCTCGAAGGCTGCGGGCTTGCCCCACCAGGTCGGGTTGCGCTTGAACTCGATGGCGGCGCCGGGCTCGACGCGCACGACCCGGTAGGGACCGAACCAGAGGCCGGGATTGGCGCTGTCCGCGTCGTAGGCGGTGCGGTTCCGGTATTCCGCTGGATCCGCCTGGAAGTTGGCGCGGTCGATATGCGCGGGAAGCACGAGGCCGCCAATGTCGTTGTAGTCGAAGGTTACGCGGTCGAGATGGAGGGTGAACCGGCGGTCGTCGTGGATTTCCAGTTCCAGGATACGGCGGTAGAGCTCCGCCGAGGCGACGCCCGATTGTGGGTGCTTGCCGACCTCGACCGCGAAGGCCACGTCCTTCGTCGTGACGGGCGCGCCGTCGCCCCAGCGCGCATCGGGCCGGATCGTGTAGGTGACGGCGATGCCCTCCTTGCCCTCGGACGTCGTCTCGCGCACCGCGCCGCCGTTCTCGATGGTCGGAAGCTCGGTGCAGAGCATGCAGACGAGTTGCCAGTCAGGGTCGTGGACCGTGAACGGGCGCAGGCCCATGGCCAGCGCATAGCTCTTGGCCAGCATCGAATCGATCTGCGGATGGAGCGTGGACGGAAACTGCGTCATGCCGATGACGAGCCGGTCTTTCGCAGCAGCCGGCAGGACCGCCGCGGACGCGAGCAGGACCGCGGCGAGGAAAGCGCGAATCATGGCGGGAACCTCCTTGAGCGGCGAGATCAGGATAGTCGTTTCGCTGGAAGGGCAGAAACCCGTTTGCCGCGATTTCAGCCCGCCACGGCCGCCAGCCAGTCCTCCAGCCTGTCGGCAATGTGGTGGACGGCGGCAGGGTCGAAGCCGCGGGCGCCCTGGGCGCGTGCGGTGCGAAGCCAGACGGTGGTCATGCCGGCGGCGGCGGCGGGGACGAGATTGCGCGCCATGTCCTCCACCATCACGGCGCGGCGGGGATCGACCGCGTGGCGGGCGAGCAGGCGCCGGTAGCCTTCCGGGTCCGGCTTGGGCAGGAGCCCGGCGGCTTCGACATCGAACACCGCCTCGAAATGCGCGCTGAGCCCGAGCCGGTCCAGCACGCGCTCGGCATGAGGGACATTTGCATTGGTGTGGATGAGACGCCGGCCCGGCAGTCCGGCAATCAGCCGTTGCAGGCGCGGGGAAGGGCGAAGCGAGGAAAGGTCGAGGCGGTGGGTTTCCTCAAGATAGTCATGGGGGTCCGCGCTGCATTCCGCGACCACGCCTCCGAGGGTCATCCCGTAGCGGCCGTGCCACACGCTGCGGAGCCGGTCCGCTTCATCCGCCGAAACGCCGAGATGGCGTTGGATGAAGGCGGAGATCGCCGCTTCCATCTGTTCCGGGATATCGCAGTCGGAAGGGCTGTAGAGCGTGTTGTCGAGGTCGAAGATCCAGCAGTCCACGCGGTCCGGATCCGGAAGCGCGGTCGTCATCGCCGCCGGATCAGCGTGCCGGCGCCGGACCGGGTCAGGATTTCCAGCAGCACGGCATGGTCCATCCGCCCGTCGAGGATCACCGCCGCCTCGACCCCGCCCTCGACCGCGTCGAGGCAGGT
>JAJEAZ010000499.1 GCA_022824105.1 Alphaproteobacteria bacterium | reverse complement strand
GCCGGACACGGTCATGGCCGAGGCGCTGTTCGAGATCTCGTCCAAGGCGTTCGGCTGCGTCGGCGTGACGGATGAGGCGGGCCTGCTCCTGGGCATTGTGACGGACGGCGACCTGCGCCGGTCGATGAGCACGGACCTGCTGCAGCGCCCGGTCTCGGCGATCATGACCGCCTCGCCCAAGACCATCCGGCCGCGGGCGCTGGTGGCCGAGGCGGTGGCCGTGATGAACGACGCCCAGATCACCGCCTTGTTCGTCGTCGAGGACGGCCTGCCGGTCGGCATCGTCCATGTCCATGACTGCCTCCGCGCCGGGGTCGCCTGAGCCGTGGCGACCCGCAGCGGGGCATATTTCGCTTTCGCCCGCTCGGCGCCGCGGCGGCAAGCCTCGTTCTTCTATTCTTCCTTCGTGAGGACGGCGAAGATCGGCCTGCCTGCCGGAGCCGCCGCCCTGCTCCTCATGGTTTTCGCCTGGCCGGAAACCGACGAATTCCTGGGGCCGGTCTGGAAGGGCGAAGTATCGACGCAACTTGCGATGACCAATATGGAGGCCTTCGGTTGGGACGAGGACCGCCCTTATTCGATCCGCTCCGCCGGCGTGCGCCGCCTCGGCACGGAGGGACGCCGCTTCCAGATGGACCGTCCGAGGGCCTGGATCGTCCTTCCGGACGGCGCCTGGCTTTCCGGCGACAGCGAGAGCGGCGTCGTGGACTGGAGGGAACGGACCGTGCATCTGTCAGGCGGCGTGCAACTCCGCCACGAAGCCGGCTATGCAATCCTTACCCAGGCGGCCTTCGTGAACCTGGCCGACAGGACGGCGTCCGGCGATCGGCCGCTGGAGGGGGTGGGCAATTCCGGCCGGTTCCAGGCCGAGGGATTCCGCGTCCTGGACGGGGGCAACAGGATCCGCCTGCTCGGGCGTTCCGCCGTGCGTTTCGAAACCGAACCGGCTGCGGCGTCGCAATGAGGACGGTGGCGCTCGCCATAGTCCCGCTTCTGGCTTCCGCCGCGGCATGGGGCTTCGAACTCGACCTCGCCGCCGGAACCGGCGAGCCGTTCCAGATCGAGGCAACCGGAAGTATCGAGTGGCGGCGCGACGAAAAGGTCTATATCGCCGAGGGAGACGTCCGGGCGAAGCGGGGCGACCTCGTGCTGGAGGCCCAGACCCTGTCCGCCTACTACCGGGCGGATGATGACGGCAAGACCCGGATCAACCGGGTCGAGGCGCAGGGCGGCGTGACAATCCAGTCCCCGGACGGGACAGCGAACGGCAAAGAGGCGGTCTATGACCTTGACCGTTCGCTCATCGTGCTGCGCGGCGGGGACCTTGCGCTCGCGACGGCGGAATACCGGGTCACGGCGCGCGAAAGCCTGGAATTCCATCGGGATGAAAATTATGCCGTGGCGCGGGGCGCGGCACGGGCGGTGCGGGCGGAGGAGTCCGTCGCGGCCGAGACCCTGGTGTTGCGGTTCGAGGAGGCGGACGAGGGCGGGCTCGCCGCAAGGCGCCTGGAAGCGTTCGGCGGCGTGGAGGTCCGCAGCGGGCCCGATACGGTGTCCGGGGAGCGCGGCTTCTACGACACCGAGACGCAGATCGCCGAAATTTGCGGGAATGTGCGCGTTCAGCAGGGCCCCAATCGGATGGCCGGCGAGTGCGCCGAGGTGGATATCGCCAGAGGCCGCAGCCGTCTGGTCGCCGGCGCCGGACAGCGCGTGAGCGGCCTGTTCGAACCCGGCGAAACGGAAGTCGCGCCGGCGCAATGACGGAGCCGGGCCTCGCCGCATCGAGCCTGGCCAAATGGTATCGCAGGCGCGAGGTCCTGCGCGACGTGTCGCTTTCGGTCGGACGGGGAGAGGCCGTCGGGCTGCTCGGACCGAACGGCGCCGGCAAGACGACCTGCTTCTACATTCTGACCGGGCTTACCGCGCCGGACCGCGGGTTCGTCAGCATCGACGGGCAGGACGTGACCGGCCTGCCGCTGTACAGGCGCGCCCGGCTCGGGCTCGGCTACCTGCCGCAGGAGCCCTCCATCTTCCGCGGCATGACGGTCGAGTCGAACATCCGCGCCGTGCTCGAAGTCGTCGAGAGCAGCGGGGAAACGCGCGACGCCGTGCTGAGCGATCTGCTGGACGAGTTCGCCATCGGCCACCTGCGCCGCTCGCCGGCGGTGGCGCTTTCCGGCGGCGAGCGGCGGCGGGTCGAAATCGCCCGCGCGCTCGCGGCGCGTCCGAACTACATCCTGCTGGACGAGCCGCTCGCCGGCATCGACCCCATTGCGGTGGGCGAAATCCGCGACCTGGTCTCGCATCTCAAGGACCGCGGCATCGGCGTCCTGATTACCGACCACAATGTCCGCGAGACGCTGGAGATCGTGGACCGCGCCTATATCCTGGCGGGCGGCGCCATCCTGAAGGAAGGCGGGCCGGCGGAGATCATCGCCGACGAGCATGTCCGCCGCGTCTATCTCGGAGACACATTCAGTCTCTAGGCCCGTTTTCGGCTATAACGCGCCTCCGGGAGAGAGCGGGAGCGGCGAAAGGCTGCATGAGGACGATGGCGCTCCAACCGAGGCTGCGGCAACGCCAGGCCCAGGGGCTGGCGATGACGCCCCGGCTGCAGCAGTCGATCAGGCTGTTGCAGATGGGCAGCGTCGAACTGGAAGCGTTCGTCGATTCCCAGATCGAAGAGAATCCGTTGCTGAAGCGCGACGAGCCTGACGGCGCGCCAGACGCTGTGGCGGCGCCGGGTGAACGGGACCCCCGTTCCGACGCCGCCCGGGACAGGTTCGGCTCAGCGGAGAACTTCGCTGCCATGCCCCGGGGCGCGGGCGCTTTCGACGCCGATGGCCCCGGCCCGGAGGAGCGCGTGGCGGCGGCTCCCAGCCTGCGCGACCGCCTGGAGCGCCAGCTGGTGCTGGATATCGCGGACTCCCGGGACCGGCTGATCGGGCGGGCGATCATCGACGCGCTCGACCCCTCCGGCTGGTTCACCGCCGATCTCGAAGATTTCGCATTGGCGCTGGGCGCACGGCCCGAGGATGTCGAGCGCGTGTTGTTGCGCCTGCAGCAGTGCGAGCCGGCGGGGCTTTTCGCCCGATCGCTGGCGGAGTGCCTGGCGCTGCAACTGCGCGACCGGGGCCGTTACGGTCCGGCGATGGCGGCGCTGCTGGACAATCTCGACCTTCTGGCGGCCGGGCGGTTCGATGCGCTGGGGAAGGCCTGCGGCGTCAACGGGGACGAACTCGCGCGGATGGTGCGCGAACTGCGTTCGCTCGACCCGAAACCGGCAACGGCCCTCGACGGGGAAGCCGCGGCGCTGCCGGTCGTCCCCGATATCCTGGTGCGCGCGCATCCCGGCGGCGGCTGGGCGGTCGAACTCAATGACGAGGCGCTGCCCCGCGTGCTGGTGGACCGGGAATATTATGCGCGTGTGCACGGCGGCGCGGCGTCGGATGCCGTTCGGGAATTCCTGGCGGATCGGTTGAGCAGCGCCAATTGGCTGGTGAAGGCGCTGCACCAGCGGGCGGAGACCATGCTCAAGGTCGCTGCCGAACTGGTGCGCCGGCAGCACGCCTTCTTCGCGCACGGGGTCGGGCACCTGCGCCCGCTGACATTGCGCGATATCGCGGAAGTGGTGGGGGTCCACGAGAGCACCGTCAGCCGTGTGACGGCGAACAAGTATCTCGCCGCGCCCCCCGGCGTTTTCGAACTCAAATATTTCTTCACCGCGGCGATAGCCGGGACGGATGGCGGCGCGCTCCATTCGGCCGAGGCGGTCCGGCACCGGCTGAAGGCGCTGATCGACGCGGAGGAGCCCGGCAGGACGCTTTCGGACGACAAGCTGGTGGCCGCCATGCGCATCGACGGGATCGACATTGCGCGCCGCACGGTCGCGAAATACCGGGAGACAATGGGGATTCCGTCGTCCGTGCAGCGCCGCCGGCGCAAATTGGCGGCTGCCGGGGGAAAAGGGCATTGACCCGGGGCCATGCGCGCTCCTAAATTTTGCCCAGAACCGCCCGGTCCGGAGACAGTGGGGAGCGGCAGGTGCGGATTTCCGTAAGCGGTAAACAACTGGACGTGAGCCAGGGGCTCGCCGAACGGGTCAAGACGTCGTTGGAGCAATCGGTAGCCCGCTATTTCGATCGGGCGATCGATGCGCAGATCGCGTTTTCGAAGCAGGGCGCCGGCATCCGGGCGGATGTCTCGGTCCATGCCGGGCGCGGGCTGACGGTGCAGACGCACGGCCAGGCGGCGGACCCGTGGCTGGCCTTCGGCGAGGCGGAGGAGAAGGTCGCGAAGCGCCTTCGCCGCCACAAGCGCCGGCTGCGCAACCACCATCGGCGCGAGGAAACCGGGACGGAGCGATGGTCGGTCGCGCACCGGGTCCTCGACGAACCGGAAGGCGCTGTCGAAGAGGCGCCCGAGGACGCCCCCGCGATCATCGCGGAGATGACCGAGGACGTGCTCACGCTCAGCGTGGGCGAGGCCGTGATGCACATGGATTTCGGCGGCCAGCCGGCATTGATGTTCCGCAATGCCGCGCATGGCGGCCTGAACATGATCTACCGGCGCGCCGACGGCAATGTCGGCTGGGTTGACCC
>JAJEAZ010000259.1 GCA_022824105.1 Alphaproteobacteria bacterium | reverse complement strand
TAGGCGAGGTCGAGCAGGCGGTATTCCCGGTTGCGGTAGAAGGCGTCGATGACCGGCGTCTTCGCCCCCGGCTCCCCGGTCATGTCGAGCACGATATCGGCGCGCATGCCGGGGCCGAGCACGACCCGGCCGTCCTCCGGCATGTGCGGTGCAACCGGGTGGCCGTCGAGCGCGACGACCTGCGGCCGGTGGCCCTGGAACTCCAGCCCGAAAACCCGCGCATTCGCGGTGTTGATGAGGCGGAGCCGAATGCGCTCGCCCGGTCGCACGGCGAACTCTCCCGGGCTGGCGCCGTTGACGGTGGCCCAATTGCCGAGGCGCCCTGCATGGCTCATGTCGTGGGGATTGTCGAAGCCGGGGGCAAGCTCGGCGTCCTGCGTCATGCGCCAGTCGTCCAGCACCCAGGTGACGTCCCGGTCCACGCGGAGTGCCGGTTCGCGCTCCTCGACCACCAGCACGCCGTAAAGCCCGCGCGCGACCTGCTCCATGCTGTTGGAATGCGGATGGTACCAGAAGGTCCCGGCATCCAAGGCGTCGAACTCGTAGGCGAAGGTCTGGCCGGGGCGGACCGGCGGCTGCGTCACCTCCGGCACGCCGTCCATGGCGTTGGGCAGCCGGAGCCCGTGCCAGTGAATCGTGGTGTCCTCGTCGAGGCCGTTGTCGAGCAGGACGCGCACGCGCTCTCCCTGGCGCACCCGGATTTCCGGCCCCGGCACGCTGCCGCCATAGCACCAGACCGGCGTTTCCCCATAGGGCTCGGGCGCGAGGCGCACGGATGCAGGCGCGGCGCGCAAGCGCAGTTCCGGAGCCGCCGCCGCCCTGCCCCCGCCAAAGGATGCGAGCGCCAGCCCGGCGGTGGCCGATGCGAGAAACGCGCGGCGCGTCGTCGCTGGCCTGGGCAATCCGGACATGGGGGAACCCGTCTGGAGTTCTGGCGCGCCCGGCACGACTCGAACGTGCGACCTTCTGCTCCGGAGGCAGACGCTCTATCCGGCTGAGCTACGGGCGCTTGCGTCCAGGGACCATAGATGCGCGGCCCTTTCTGTCAACCGAGATACGCGCCGTCGCGCGCCACCAGCCGCCCGGCCTTGAACACCAGCCCGCGCGGCGGGTGCTGGGCGACCGCCTCGGCGAGCGTTTCGGCGTGGACCGTGAACAGGTCGGCCGGGGCGCCTGCAACGATGCCGCGGTCGTCCTGCCCGAACACGCGGCGCGGGGCGGCCGTGGCGCAGTCGAAGGCGATGGCGAGGTCCTCGTCGGTGCGGAAGCCCGAGCGCCATGAGAGCAGCATGGCGCGTATCAGCAGGTCCCCGTTGCCGTAAGGGCCCCATGTGTCGCGCACATCGTCATTGCCGGCGAACACCTCGACGCCGCGCGCGCGCAGCTTCTTCACGGGCGGCAGCGGCGAGGCCCCGCCGCCATGCGTGGCGAGCGACAGGCCCGCTTCCGCCATCGCGGCGGCGAGGCGCTCGAACACTTCGTCCGGACAGGCCCCGAGGCAGAAGCCGTGGCTGACGGTGACGCGGCCCTCCAGCCCGGCCGCGCTCGTGCGTTCGGCGAGAGCCCCGATTTCCTGCAGCCCCGCCTCGCCGGGATCGTGGATATGGATGTCGATGCCCTTGTCATGCTTTGCAGCCAGCCGGAACAGCAGGTCGAGCTGGCCGTCCAGATCCCCGTCCTGGCCTATCGGGTCGATGCCGCCCACAAGGTCGGCGCCCATCGCCAGCGCCTCGTCCATCAGCTCGTAACTGCCCGGCGCGGCGAGCACGCCATATTGCGGGAAGGCGGCGATCTGGAGGTCGGCGGCGTCAGCGAAGGCGGCCCTGACCTCCAGCAGCGCCTCGACATGGCGGATGTCGATATCGGGGCCGATATCCGCATGGCTGCGGAACGCGGTCGCGCCGAGCGCCACGGCCTGGCGGACGAGGTTGGACGCGCGCTCGGCCGGCGGCGGCAGACCCGCGCGCAGGCCGCGCTCGGTTGCGATGCGGCTCGCCCTGTCCGGCCCGGCCGGATGCGGCATCCAGGGCAGGCCGGTCAGCGTCTTGTCGAGATGCACATGCCCGTCGATCATGCCCGGCAGCGCAAGCAGGCCTCCGCCGTCGAAACGCTCGGCGCCCGCCGCGTCGAGGCCCGTTCCGATTTCCGCAATCGCGCCGCCGGCCATGCGGATATCCGCCCGGCTCCCGTCCGCCAGACGCACATTCGCAAGCAGGGTCGTTCCGTGGTTCATGGCTGCCGCCTCCCCGTTTCCGCCGTCCCGGACACGCGCCAGAGGGCCTGCTATCGTCCGGCATTTCAAGGGGAAAGGGTCGGCAATGAACGCGGCAGCCGATATTTCGGACCATTACTCGCAGGGCGGCCTGCTTGCGCGGCTGGAGGCGAACTTGCGCGAGGACGGGGTCGATCCGGCGAGCCCGACCCTGGAACAGCTTGCGCCCTACGACCATTTCCACGGCCGCGGGCTGGAGGCGACCGAGGACATGGCGAACCGGCTCCCGGTGTCCGCGGCGGACCGCATTCTGGACATCGGCAGCGGCCTCGGCGGCCCGGCGCGCTACATGGCCCGGCGCTTCGGCTGCCGCGTCATCGGGATCGACCTGACGGCGGAGTTCTGCGAGGCCGCGCGACTCCTGACGGGACGGCTGGGTCTTGAGGACCGCGTGTCGTTCCAGCAGGGCAATGCGCTGGCAATGCCGTTCGAGGACGCGGCCTTCGACGGCGCCTATTCCATGAACGTCTCGATGAACATCGCCGACAAGCGCGCACTTTATCGGGAAATCGCCCGCGTGCTCAAACCCGGCGCATGGCTCTGCCTGTCCGAGGTCGCACAAGGGCCGGGCGGAGAACCGGAATACCCCCTGCCCTGGGCGGCGACCGCCGCGTCGAGCTTCCTCGCAACGCCGGAGGCCACCCGCGCCGACCTCGAAGCCTCGGGCTTCAGCATCGAGAGCCTGCGGGACACAAGCAGCGAAGCGCGCGACTTCGCCGCCCGCTCGCGCGCCATCGTCGAGGCCGGCGGGAAACCGCCGCACCGCGCCGTCATGCTGGCGCTCGGCGAGCAGGCGCGCGAAGCGGTGGCGAACAACGGTCGGGCGGCAAAGGAGCGCCGCACCCTGCCCATCGAGATACTCTGTCGAAGGGTGTAATCGCGCCCCGCATGTTGCGCGCGGGGGCGGCTTCGCTATCATCCCCGCCTGGTTCGGACAGCATGGGGGAAGCGCCGATGGAACCGCCGGAGACGATTGAGGTCGAGGAGGCCGCGATTGCCTGCGACGGCGGCGGCGGTGCGCTCGGCCACCCCCGCGTCTATCTTCATCTGGACAGCGAAGGCCGGGTGGATTGCCCTTATTGCGGCCGGCGTTTCGTGCTGAAGGACGGAGTCGAACTCCGCGCCGCGCATTGACCGCGAGCGCGCCGCGCCACGTCTTCCTGGTCGACGGCTCCGGCTACATCTTCCGCGCCTTCCACGCCCTGCCGCCCATGACGCGGCCGGACGGGACGCCCGTCAACGCCGTCTATGGCTTCACCGCCATGCTGATGCGGCTGGTCGAGGACACCGACGCCGACCGGATCGCGGTCGTGTTCGATGTGGCGCGGACGACCTTCCGCAACGACATCTACGCCGACTACAAGGCGAACCGCCCCGACCCGCCGCCCGAGCTCGTGCCGCAATTCGCGCTCATCCGCGATGCCGTCAAGGCACTGAACCTGCAGGTCGCCGAACTGCCGGGCTATGAGGCCGACGACATCATCGCGACCTATGCCCGCCGGGCGGCGGCGCTGGGCGCGGAGGTCACCATCGTCTCCTCCGACAAGGACCTGATGCAGCTCGTGGACGAGCGGATATCGCTCTTCGACCCGGTGAAACAGCGCAGGATCGGCGGGCCGGAGGTGGTCGAGCGCTTCGGCGTGCCGCCGGAAAAGGTGGTGGACGTGCAGGCGCTTGCCGGCGATTCCAGCGACAATGTGCCCGGTGTGCCCGGCATTGGCGTCAAGACCGCGGCGCAGTTGATCGAGGAATATGGAGACCTCGACACGCTGCTCTCGCGGGCCGACGAAATCCGCCAGCCCAAGCGGCGCAGCAACCTCATCGAATTCGCCGAGCAGGCGCGCGTCTCGCGGGAACTCGTACTGCTGCGCGACGACGCGCCGGTCACGGAGGACCTGGACGCCTTCGCCGTGCCGGGCCTCGATCCGGCGCGCCTCAGGCCGTTTCTGGAAGAACAGGGCTTCGCCTCGATTCTTGCCCGGCTCGGCGGCGCCGGCGAAGAAGAGCAGCCAACCGCCCCAGTCGAAGCCGAATACGAGCTCGTGACCGACGAGGAGACGCTAAAGCACTGGGTCGAAGCGGGTTTCGAAGCCGGCATCGTCGCCATCGACACGGAGACCGACAGCCTGGATGCGCAGCGCGCGCGCCTTGTGGGCCTGTCGCTGGCCGTGGCGCCCGGCAGGGCCTGCTACATCCCCGTCGGTCACGATCTGGCGGCAGAACTGCTGGAAGCCGAGGCCCCGCGCCAGCTTTCTCCCGAAACCGCGCTTGCGATACTGGCCCCGCTGCTCTCCTCCGACGCCGTGCTGAAGGTGGGGCAGAACATAAAATACGACATGGAAGTCCTCGCCGGCCATGGCATTCGCGTGTCGCCCATCGACGACACGATGGTGCTTTCATACGTGCTCTACGGCTCCAGCCACAAACATGGCATGGACGAGCTTGCGCGCCTGTATCTCGACCATGAATGCATCAGCTATGAGAGCGTGTGCGGCAAGGGCAGGAACGCCATCACCTTCGACAAGGTGGCGCTCGACAAGGCGCTCGACTATGCGGCCGAAGACGCCGACATCACGCTCAGACTGCACGGCGTCCTGCGCCCGCGCCTGCGCGAGGAGCGCATGGCGGCGGTCTATGAGACCATCGAACGCCCGCTGATCCCGGTGCTCGCCGACATGGAGAATGCCGGCATCAAGGTCGATGTCGCGGCGCTGAACGCCCTTTCGAAGGACTTTGCGCGCCGCATCGGCGACCTTGAGCAGGAAATTCACGGCCTTGCCGGGCGGTCCTTCAATATCGGCTCGCCCAGGCAGCTTGGCGAAATCCTGTTCGACGAGATGAGCCTTCCCGGCGGCAAGAAGGGCAAGACCGGGGCTTATGCAACGGGCGCGGAAATCCTGGAGGACCTGCGCGCGCAGGGACACGACCTGCCGGCCCGCGTGCTGGACTGGCGCCAGCTCTCGAAGCTGCGCAGCACTTACACGGAGGCATTGGCCGCCGCCGCCCATCCCGGCACGCAGCGCGTCCATACCTCCTTCTCCCAGGCGGTCGCCGGCACGGGCCGCCTTTCCTCCAACGACCCGAACCTCCAGAACATTCCGGTGCGCACCGAGGAAGGCCGGAAGATCCGCCGCGCCTTCGTTGCGGAGCCGGGCCATGTGCTCGTCAGCGCGGACTATTCGCAGATCGAGCTGCGCCTGCTGGCCCACGTGGCCGGGATCGAGCCGCTGAGGGAGGCGTTCCACGCCGGCCTCGACATCCACGCGCTCACGGCCTCGCAGGTGTTCGGGCAGCCGGTGGAGGGCATGGACCCGATGACCCGCCGGCGGGCCAAGGCGATCAATTTCGGCATCATCTACGGCATTTCGCCCTTCGGCCTCTCGCGCCAGCTTGCGATCCCCCAGGGCGAGGCGCGGGCCTATATCGACGCCTATTTCGAGCGCTATCCCGGCATCCGCGACTATATGGGCCGGGCGCGGTCGTTCGCGCGCAAGCACGGCTATGTGCCGACCATATTCGGGCGGAAATGCCGGACGCCCTACATTTCCGACAAGAACCCCGCGCGGCGCGGCTTCGGCGAGCGCGCGGCGATCAACGCGCCTCTCCAGGGCTCGGCCGCGGACATCATCAAGCGCGCCATGCTGCGGGTTCCCCCGGCCCTGGAGGCGGCGGGCCTGAAGGCGCGCATGATCCTCCAGGTCCATGACGAACTGCTTTTCGAGGTGCCGGAGGCCGAGGTCGAGGAGACCCGCGTCTGCGTCGCCGCGGCGATGGAAAGCGCGGCGGAGCTTGCGGTGCCGCTGGTGGTCGAGACCGGGGCCGCGGACAACTGGGCCGACTCGCATTAACCCGGCGATTCGCTTGCCCGGAGCGTGCGCTTCCGTCATAGGTGGCGGGTGATGAACGGCCGGCAGGATGACGAGCGCGACGATGCCGACGAAGCGCTGGGGGATGCGGAGCGCCAGGCCGCCGTGTTCACCCACACCCGGCGCGCGCGGCGCAAGGAACTCGCGGAAGACTATGTCGAGCTGATCGACGACCTGATCGAGGCCAATGGCGAGGCCCGCCTCGTCGAGATCGCGCGGCGCATGGGCGTGACCCACATGACGGCCAGCAAGGCGGTCGCCCGCCTGCAGCGCGACGGGCTGGTGACAACCCGGCCCTACCGGTCGATCTTCCTCACCGGCAGGGGCCGCAAGATGGCGCTGCGGTCGCGCCGGCGCCACCAGATCGTGCTGGATTTCCTGAAGACCATCGGCGTCAGCGACGAGACGGCGCGGCGCGACGCCGAAGGCATCGAACACCATGTCAGCGAGGAGACATTGCGGGCCTTTACCCGCATCAGCGAGGGAGACCCCGCCGCAAGCCCGCCGATAGCCGAGCGGCGGGCGCACAGCATCGCCCAGCACGGGCAGGAGCGCACCGACCCCTATGCCTGGCTCCGGGCCGAGAACTGGCAGGAGGCCATGCGCGACCCTGCCGTTCTCCCAGACGACATCCGGGAGCATCTGGAGGCGGAGAACGAATACACGCAGGCGGTCATGGAGCCGCTGCGCGGCCTGCAGGAGCGGCTCGTGCAGGAGATGCGCGCCAGGATCAAGGAGGACGACACCACGGCGCCGGCGCCCGACGGGCCGTTCGCCTACTACACCCGGTTCGTGACCGGCGGCGAGCATCCGATCTTCTGCCGGCAGGACGGCGGCGGCGAAGAGACGGTGCTGCTCGACGGCAACCTGCTGGCGGAAGGCCAGCCCTATTGCCGCATCGCCGCCTGCGCCCACAGCCCCGACCACAGGCTGATCGCCTATACGGTCGATCTCGCCGGTTCCGAAGACTACACGCTCGCCTTCCGGGACGCCGCCAGCGGCGCGGACCTTGCAGACAGGGTCGAGCGGACGGCGGGCGATGTCGTCTGGGCGAATGACGGCCGGACCGTTTTCTACACCGTGAAGGACGACAATGCGCGGCCGCGCTGGGTTTACCGCCGCAGTCTCGGAGGCGAGCCCGAACTGGTATATGAGGAGCCTGACCCCGGTTTCTTCCTCGG
>JAJEAZ010000720.1 GCA_022824105.1 Alphaproteobacteria bacterium | reverse complement strand
CCGCGCCATCTGCTTGCCTGTCTGGAGCCGCTGGGCGGCCGGTCCGAAACGGCAGCCATGGTGGGCGACTCGTCCAATGACGAAGAGGCCGCCCGCGCGGCCGGCGCCGCCTTTGTCGGCGTGAGTTTCGGCTATGGGCGTCTCAGCGCCGCCGCATGCGTCGTGGACCGCTTTTCCGATATACCCAGGGCCCTCGGCCTCTGACCCTCTCTCCGCCACCCGACCGACAAGGACCGTTCCCGTCATGGCCTACGACTATGTCTCCGTCGCGCGCGAGGGCCGCGTCGCGACCGTTACCTTCGACCGGGGCAACCGGCTCAACCCGCTGTCATTGAAGGCGATCGGGGAACTGACCGAGGTCGCGCTCGGCTTCCGGGACGACCTCGAAACCTCCGCCATCGTGCTCAGAACACCGGATGGCAGCGGTTTTTCCGCAGGGCGCGACCTCTCCGACCCTGCGATGGAGCTGCGCCGCGACAAGCCGATGCTGGCCCGGCGCCATGCGGCCGGAGCCGGCAAGCGGCTCTGCGCGGCCTGGGAGGGGCTGGAGCAGTTGACCATCGCCGCCATAGAGCGGTTCGCCATTGGCGGCGGGCTGGCGCTGGCGGCCGCCTTCGACCTGCGGGTGATGGGCGCCAGCGCGCATTTCCGCGCGCCGGAAGTAGCGCTCGGCCTCTCCATGAGTTGGGGCACGATCCCGCGCCTGGTCGCGCTGGTGGGCCCGGCCCGCGCCAAGCAGATCCTCTGCCTCGGCAACGACCGTATCGAGGCCGCGGACGCGCTCGCCTGGGGGCTGGCGCAGGAGGTGGTGGAGGACGGCAAGGCGGCGGACCGCGCGCTCGAACTCGCCGGCCGCGCCGCCGCCATGCCGCCCGTGCCGCTGCGCATGACCAAGACCACCGTCAACGCCATTGCCGGCGCGCTCGCCGGCGCCGCCATCCACATGGACACGGAGGAAGTCATGCTGACCGAACTGACTGAGGACTTCGCCGAGGGCGTCGCCGCTTTCCGCGAATCGCGCCCGGCGAATTTCCGGGGAGCGTGAGCAGGGCTGTCGCGCAAGAACGAAAACGGACCGCTGGCCCTCGGGAGCCCTGTGATGCTATGTTGCGGGCTGCCGCCGGGCGAGGTGTCAGGGCGGAAGCCCCTAAAAGGACAGCGCATGACCGACAGGACGGGTGAAGGCGGCAGCGCGGCCGGCCGGCGGCGATGAACGCGCCGCTCGCCCCCTACGCCGCCTCGCCCCTGGCTGGTCGGGGCCGGCGCTGGCCGGAGCCTGAAGCCGCCGACCGCACGCCCTTCCAGCGCGACCGCGACCGCATCCTCCATTCCGCCGCCTTCCGCCGGCTGCAATACAAGACCCAGGTGTTCGTGTCCGCCGAGGGCGACCATTATCGCAGCCGCCTGACCCACTCGCTCGAAGTCGGCCAGATCGCGCGCAGCATCTGCCGGAGCCTTGCGCTCGAGGAAACGCTGGCGGAGACGCTCGCGCTTGCGCACGACCTCGGACACACGCCCTTCGGTCATGCGGGCGAAGCCGCGCTTGACAAGGCGCTCACCGCCTTCGGAGGCTTCGACCACAATGTGCAGACGCTGCGCATCGTGACGCGGCTGGAAGCCCGCTACGCCGCCTTCGACGGCCTGAACCTGACCTGGGAGACGCTGGAGGGGCTTGCCAAGCATAACGGGCCGGTTGCGCCCGGCGCCGCTCCGGTCCCAGTTGCGGAGCTGGACCGGGACCTGGACCTCCGCCTCGAAGAGTGGCCCGGCCTCGAAGCGCAGGCGGCCGCGCTCGCCGACGACATCGCCTACAACAACCACGACATTGACGACGGCGTTCGCTCCGGGCTGCTGTGCCTCGACGACCTGCGGGGCCTGCCGCTTTTCGGGGAGGCCATAGCCGAGGTCGAAGCCTGCTACGGCAAGCTGCCGCCGGCGCGCCTCATCCACGAGACGGTGCGCCGGGGCGTGCGCGCCATGGTGGCCGATGTCGTGGAGGAGACCCGCCGGCAGCTGGACGAGACCCGGCCGGAAACCGTTGACGACGTCCGCAAGGCGGGCAGGCCGCTGGTCGTCTTCTCGGATGCCATGGCGGATACCGACCGGACGCTCAAGGCCTTCATGCGCGAGCGGCTCTTCCGGCATCCCCATATCGAGGCCGAGACCGGGAAGGCCAGGATTGTGGTGGCGGACCTGTTCCGTGTGCTCTCATCCCGGCCCGACCAGCTGCCGGCGGCGTGGCGGGACCGCGCGGACGGCGCGAGCGAAGGACGGACGGCCCGCATCGTCGCGGACTATATTGCCGGCATGACCGACCGATACGCAGTCAGCCAACACGCCCGCCTCTGCAACGGAGAGCCCGGACCGCAATGAATGTTTTCCGCGAGCTCGGACAGGCCGTACGCGATGCCCGAAACGCTGTCGCGGGCCCTCTCGACGCGCCGGCGACCGTGGAGTTGCCGCGCGACCCCGCGCATGGCGATTTCGCCACCAACGCGGCAATGACGGCCGCCCGCACAGCCGCCATGAAGCCGCGCGATCTGGCGGAAGCCCTGGCCGAACGCCTTCGCGCGGACGCGAGGTTCGCGAGCGCGGAAATCGCCGGCCCCGGCTTCGTCAATCTGCGCATGGCGCCGGAGTTCTGGCGGGCGCAGATTCCGGAGATCCTCGGGGCGGGCGCAGCCTATGGGGACACCGATATCGGCGCCGGCCGCAGGGTCAATGTCGAATATGTCTCCACCAACCCGACCGGGCCGCTGCATGTCGGCCACGCGCGCGGCGCCGTCTTCGGCGACGCCCTCGCGCGCCTACTCGCCAGGGCCGGCTACGAGGTCACGACCGAGTACTACATCAACGATGCCGGGGCCCAGGTGGACGCGCTCGGCCGGTCCGCCCACTACCGCTACCTGGAGGCGCTGGGAGAGGCGCCGGGCCCGATGGCGGAGGACATGTATCCCGGGGACTATCTGAAGCCGGTAGGCGCCGCGCTTGCGGAGGAGTTCGGCGGACGCTACCGGGACGCTGGCGAATCCGAGTGGCTCGGGCCTTTCCGCGACCGGGCTGTGGCCGCGATGATGGCCGCGATACGCGAGGACCTCGCCGCCGCCGGCATTGCGCAGGAGGTGTTCACCTCGGAGCGCGCGCTGGTCGAGTCCGGCGGCGTCGAGCGCGCCATTGCCGGGCTGGAGGAAAAGGGGCTGGTCTATTGGGGCGTGCTGGACCCTCCCAAGGGCAGGAAGCCGGACGGTTGGGAGCCCGGCCGCCGGCAGATGCTGTTCCGCTCGACCGGGGCAGGCGACGATGTGGACCGGCCGCTGAAGAAGTCCGACGGCGGCTGGACCTATTTCGCCTCCGATATCGCCTACCACATGGACAAGGCGGCGCGCGGCTTCGGGGAACTGATCGACGTCTGGGGCGCCGACCATGGCGGCTATGTCAAGCGGATGCAGGCGGCCGTGTCGGCTGCGACCGACGCCCGGCTCGATGTGAAGCTC
The DNA here is from genome assembly GCA_022824105.1 of Alphaproteobacteria bacterium. GTDB lineage: Bacteria > Pseudomonadota > Alphaproteobacteria > Bin95 > Bin95 > Bin95. Next base: position 4,238 of record JAJEAZ010000720.1, on the reverse strand, counting down.
TGCCAGCTCGTGCGCGTGCTGCGCGGCGGCGAACTGGTGCGCATGTCGAAGCGCAGCGGCGATTTCGTGACCCTCCGCGAGGTGGTGGACGAGGTGGGGCGGGATGCGTTGCGGTTTCTGATGCTCACCCGCCGCAACGACGCGCCGCTCGATTTCGACCTGGCCCAGGCCGTGGCGCAGTCGCGCGACAATCCGGTGTTCTATGTCCAGTACGCCCATGCCCGCTGCTGTTCGGTCCTGCGCCACGGAGAGGGAATCGGCCCGGCGGGCGCAGACGATCTGGCGCATCTGGAAGCGCCCGAGGAACTGGCGCTGATCCGCCGCCTCGCGGCCTGGCCGCATACGGTCGAGACGGCGGCCGAGGCGCACGAGCCGCACCGCGCGGCCTTCTATCTCACGGATGTCGCGACGGATTTCCATGCCCTCTGGACGAGGGGCCGGGAAAATGCGCGGCTGCGGTTCATTCAGGACGACGATCCGGCCGGAACGCGCGCCCGCCTGGCGCTGGTCCGTGCGGCCGCCATCGTGATCGCCGGGGGGCTCCGGACGCTTGGCGTCGAGCCGGTGGAGCGGATGTAGGCCCGTGGCCGCGGCGCCCGACAGCCGACGCCATACCCTCCGGTTGGCCGGTCTGGGCGTCCTGTCGGTCGTTGCGCTCGGAGCGCTGTTGTGGTTCGGCTACCGGGCGCTGCTCGTGCCGGGCGATGCCGACCTCCCGGTCGTCAAGGCGCCGAAAGGGCATTACAAGGTTGCGCCGGAGGATCCGGGGGGCCTCAATGTCGATCATCAGGACGTCAACATTTACGAAGCGCTCGTGCGCGGCCGGCCGGGCGCGGTGCCCGAGACCATCGGCCCGCTGCCGGAAGCGCCCCGGCCTGTCGTTCCGCCCCCGGCGCCGGCTCCCGCTCCGGAGGAAGCCGGCAGGACGACCATACCTGCGCCCGTGCCGGCGCCCCGGGGCGGCAGCGAGACCGCCGCTCTCCCCCCGGCGCCCCCGAAACCGCCCGCGGTCCGGGAGCCTGAGGCCGAGTCGGAGGTTTTCGTGCAGCTCGGCGCGTTCGGCACGAAGGCTGCCGCCCGTGAGGCGTGGAATGCCCTCAAGGAGCGGCATGGCGACCTGCTGGGCCGGATGGACGCGGAATTCCCCCCCGGCGACGGGGTTGTGCGCGTCCGCGCAGGGCCCGTCTCGACGCAGGCCCTTGCGCAACTCGTCTGCGAACAGCTGAAGGCGCGCAATGTCGATTGCTTCATCGTCCGCTGAGCGGACCGGACAGCGAGCGGCGCCGCTTGCGGCCATCTTCGGCTGCACGGGCCCCGCGCTCACGGCCTGGGAAGGGGAGTTCTTCCGCGATGCGGATCCGCTCGGCTTCATCCTGTTCGACTACAATCTTGCCGACCCCGCCGGTATTCGCCGGTTGACCGCCGAGCTTCGCGACGCGGTGGGCGACGAGCGCGCACCGATCCTGATCGACCAGGAAGGCGGGCGCGTGGCGCGGCTCGGCCCGCCCAATTGGCCGGCCTTCCCCTCCGCCGCGCGCCTGGCCGAGGGACCGGTTGAGGCGACGCGGGCCACGTCGCGCGCCATCGGCGACATGCTTGCCGGACTCGGCATCGATGTGAACTGCGCCCCCGTGGCCGATGTCCATGCGCCCGGGCTGACCCATGAAGTGATCGGGGAGCGCGCCTTTTCCAGCGACCCCGAGGTGGTCGCGGCCCATGCCCGCGCCTATGCCGAGGGCCTGCGCGACGCCGGCGTGATGCCCGTGGTCAAGCATCTGCCCGGTCACGGGCGCGCGGTTGGCGACAGCCACGAAACCCTGCCGGAAACGGACGCCGACGAGCCATCCGTTGCGGCCTTCGCAGCGTTGGCGGACCTGCCGGTCGGCATGACCGCCCACGTGCTCTACCGCGACTGGGACGCCCGCCTGCCGGCAACGCTTTCGCCGGCGGTGATCGGTGAAATCGTGCGCGGGCGGATCGGCTTCGACGGACTTCTGCTGACCGACGACCTCTCGATGCGCGCCCTCGACGGGCCGCTCGGCCGGCGGGCCCGGCGCGCGCTCGACGCCGGTTGCGACATAGTCCTGCACTGCAATGGCGACGGAGCCGAGATGACGGCAGTCGCCCGTGCGGCCGGCGCGATGACGGCGGCGGCGATGCAGCGCTGGCAGCGCGCCCGGGACTGGGTGGCCGCGTCGTGAGCGGCCTGTCCCTGGAGGAATTCCTCTATCAGATATCGGTCTGGGCGCTGCCGCTGGTCCTGGCCGTCGGCTGCCACGAGGCCGCCCACGGGTGGGCCGCATGGAAGCTCGGCGACGACACCGCCCGGCGGCTCGGCCGGGTCACGCTCAATCCCGCCCGGCACATCGACCCTTTCGGGACCCTGCTGCTGCCGGGGCTGCTGCTGGCGACGGGCGCCCCCTTCCTCATCGGATACGCAAAGCCGGTGCCGGTCGATTTCAGCCGGCTCCAGCCCATCCGGCTCGGCATGGCGCTCGTGGCGGCGGCCGGCCCGGCCGCCAATCTCGCGCTTTGCGTTCTCTCGCTCGTCACCCTCCAGGCCGTGGGCTGGACCCCGGACATGCCGGGCCGCGACTGGCTCATCGAAACCGCCAGGAAGAGCGTGATACTGAACGCCATACTTGCCGTCTTCAACTTGCTGCCGGTACCGCCGCTCGACGGCGGTCGTATCCTGACGGCGCTGCTGCCGGGCCGTATCGGCAGCTTGCTCCTGCCCTTTGAGCGCACCGGGATTTTTCTTGTCGTCTTCGTGCTGTTCGTGCTGCCCTGGCTGCTGTCCGCGGCAGGCACGGGATTCGATCCGGTGGACTGGCTGATCTGGCGGCCGGTAGAGTGGATCATCGACGGTCTGATGGCGGTCGTCTGAGCGGAACGGCGGGAATGAGCGCGCCCATCCTGCAGGTCGAGAGCCTCGCGCACGGTTATGGCGGCGAAGCCGTGCTGGACGGCGTGAGCTTCGCCGTGGATGCGGGAGAGATCGTCTGCCTGCTCGGCCCCTCCGGTTGCGGCAAGACCACGACCTTGCGGCTCGTGGCGGGGCTGGAGCGCCCGGCGGCCGGGCAGGTCATCATCGCCGGCGAGACCGTGACCGGGCCGGGCCGGACGGTGCCGCCCGAGCAGCGGCGCGTGTCGATGATGTTCCAGGACTACGCCCTCTTTCCCCATCTCAGGGTGCGGGACAATGTGGCTTTCGGCCTCAACGGCGTGGCGCGCAGGGATCAGCGCCGCCGGGTCGACGACCTGCTGGACAAGGTCGGCATGGCCGCCTATGCCGGCGCCTATCCCCATGTCCTCTCCGGCGGCCAGCAGCAGCGCGTCGCGCTCGCCCGGGCGCTCGCGCCGGAGCCCTACCTGGTGCTGCTGGACGAGCCGTTCTCGGGCCTCGACCCGGAGCTGCGCGGGCGGGTGCGCGACGATTCCATGCACCTTCTGAAAGTCAGCGGCGCGGCCACCCTGTTCGTCACGCACAATGCCGAGGAAGCCATGATGATGGCCGACCGCGTGGTGGTGATGCAGCAGGGGCGGGTGGTCCAGAACGGCGCGCCCGAGGAGATCTACTGCGAGCCCGCTTCCCCCTTCGTCGCCACGTTCCTCGGCGAGGTGAACCGGTTCGACGGGCTGGTGGCTGGAGGACGGGTGGAAACGCCGCTCGGCTCCGTCGCCACGCCGGGCTTTTCCGACGGCGCGGCAGTGCAGGTGCTGGTGCGGCCCGAGGCGATCCGCATCGGCAAGCCGGAAAGCGCCGGCGCGGAAGCGCGCATCGACGCGGTTCGCATGGTGGGCCGCAGCACGCTCGTCCATCTCACGCTCGCCGCCGCCGCCCGCGGGGTCTACGGTCCCGATGCGCCGGACGGCGTCCATCTCCACGTGCGTTCGCCCGGCCGCATCGACGCCGCCGAGGGCGAAGTCCGCCAGCTTTCGCTGGACGGAGATCAGGTTTTCGTCTTTGCGCGCGAGTAAGCCCATTTGCGGGCGGCGCGCGCTTCTGCGATAAGGGCGCCCAGCAGCAGGAGGCACAGCATATGAGCATCGGTCCCTGGCAAGTCATCATCGTCCTGGTGATAATCCTGATCCTCTTCGGCGCCGGGAAGCTGCCGCGCGTGATGGGCGATCTCGCCAAGGGCGTGAAGAACTTCAAGAAGGGCTTGAACGAGGAAGACCGCGAAGCGGCCATCGAGTCCAAGCCGGCGGAGACCGTCGCCGCCGCCGAAAGCGAA
>JAJEAZ010000264.1 GCA_022824105.1 Alphaproteobacteria bacterium | reverse complement strand
GGGACCCCGAGACCGCGGCGCTGGCCGGGTGGGCGGCCGACAGGGAAAACCGCGTCGCGCTCGGGGCGGGCAGGCGCCGGCGCCGCCTGACGCCCGACTATGACAGGGTCTCGAAGGAGCAGTTCCGCGACCTCCGGGAGGCGTTGCAGGCCGAGCGTCCGGCCAGGGCGCCGAGGCGCGACCGGATGGGGCAGCGGCTCCTGCGCCTGTCGCAGACCGCCGGCCTCACGCGCACGGACGCCGCCATTCTGGAGCTTCTGCTGCGCTGCCAGACGCACCCCGTGTTCGAAGGGCTGGTCGAGGACGTCTTCGTCGGCCCCTCCCGGTGGCACGACCTGAATATCAGGGGCCGCGCGCTTGCCCTGATGCTGGGCCGTTCGCCGGCCGCTGTCGCCCGCCGTTTCGGCCGGGACAGGCCTCTCGTGCGGACCGGGCTGGTTTCCGTCGAGGCTGACGGCGAAGTGAAGGCCATCGACCGCCTCAACCGGCTTGCGTTCGCGCCGGGCGAAGCGGGAACCGATGTCAACCGGCTGCTGTTCGACGCAGCACCCCCGGGCGAGCTCGACTGGTCCGATTTCGACCATGTCGCCGGCGACCGCGACCATGTCGAGAAGCTGCTGAAAGGCGCGCTCGGCCGCGGGGCCGAAGGCGTCAACATCCTGCTCCACGGACCGCCCGGCACCGGCAAGACCGAGTTCTGCAAGACGGTGGCCGCGCGCCTCGGCGTCACGCTCTACTGCGTCGGCGAGGCGGACGGGGACGGCGATGAGCCGTCGCGGCGGGAAAGGCTGCAGGAGCTTCGCCTGGCCCAGAGGCTGCTCTCGCAGGACCGGGGCGCGCTGATCCTCTTCGACGAGATGGAGGACCTGCTCGATGGCGGCGAACCGGGATTCGACCTGCTGGGAGGCCGGTTCGCCCGCAAGGGCCGGGGCGGCTCCTCCAGGGTCTTCATGCACCGGCTGCTGGAGCGGGCGCCGACGCCGACGCCGCAACCTTCCTCTTCCACCCGGACCAGACCGTCGAGCAGAACGACGACGGCACGGTAACCGTCCGCTTCAAGGCCGGCGGCCTCGACGAAATCTGCTGGCACCTCGTCACCTGGGGCGAGCATGTGACCGTCGAGAAGCCGGCGAAGCTGCGGCGGAGGCTCGTGGAGATGTGCAAGGGGTTGGCGGGGTGGCATGGGGTATAGTCCTGAACGATCTCCCGGTTTCGGATAACCTCGAGGACCAAGACAGGAGGCAAAAGAAGATGGCCAAACTTGCCGTGATGGAGACTGCCGAATGGTACAGTAACGATCAAATTACTTCGATCAAGGACATGTTTCATATTTTGGCGCAACGAGAGCTCCGAGACCCGAACGGGTTTCTCTATTCTAGTTTCGTCAATACAACCTCGTTTAATGCAACTATCGAATACTTCAGAGACACAAACATACACGGAATAAGGTATGTCTATATTGGCTGTCATGGGGATGGCTGGAACAACGATCAGCTGGTAACGCCTGCCGGTGATACGATAAGCAGAACTCAGATATTAAATCGTATCAACAGACAAAGATTCCGAGGTATATTTTTATCCTCTTGCAACGGCGACAGCATAGCAAACCATATTGCGAATCATGCACCAAACAATATCTGGATTGCCGGATACGGTGCGGAAGTGGATTGGATACAATCCAGCGCTTTCGAAATGTTGTTCTGGCAACAGGTTCTCCTAGCGGAAAGGCACAACCTTGGAAAGGCCGCCACCTTAGATTTGGTTGTTGATGGCGTTCAGACTTACGAGAGCCTGATAGACGACCTTTCATTTCAACTATGGCAGAGACAAAGAGATGATGATCCCATACGGCGGATCTGACCCATGGAACGAACCGTCGAAACGCCGCTGGGTCGGGTGACGCTGGTTGTGTCGGGAGATGCGCTGACGGGCCTCCATTGGGGTCGCGCCGGGCAGGATGACGCATCGCCGTTGCTGGATGAAGCGGCCGCCCAGCTTGCGGCCTATTTCGCAGGCAGGCGGCGTTCGTTCGACCTGCCCCTTTCGCCGGGCGGGACGGCGCACGACCGCGCCGTCTGGCAGGCCATGCGGGACATCCCGCCGGGCGAGACGCGGAGCTATGGCGATGTCGCCCGGACCGTCCGTTCGAGCCCGCGCGCGGTGGGCGGGGCCTGCCGCCGCAACCCGCTGCCGATCATCGTGCCGTGCCACCGGATCGTCGCGGCCAACGGCGCGCTCGGCGGCTGGTCCGGTCCCGGCGGGGCGGAGGGGAAACGGTTCCTGCTGGCGCTGGAGGGCGCGCGCGAAGCGGACGGCGCCCCCCTTCCCCGCAAGCCTCCGGATTCACCCGCCTGCCTGCGGCTGTTTCGCCGCGTATGACACCCGCCCGCCGCCCCGGCTTCTCCGGTCCTCCGTTCGCTCGTCCTGAGCAGCCTCCCGGAGGGAGGCGTATCGAAAGCCCGTCCTGAGCCTGTCGAAGGGGACGGTCCCCGCGGATGGAAGCCTGCGGTTTCCTCCCGGATTCAATGGGTTGTGAGAAAATTGGCCGTCATCTTCATTTTTTGTTCCCGGATAGGCTTGACATTTGGCGGTATGGTGTATGATGAAAGTAGAGAGAGGCGGCTCCCGGGGCCGCCTTTCGGCGTTTCTGCGGAAAGCGACCGGCTGGGGGCCGAAAAAACCCCCGGCGTGAGCAAGCGCGAGAGGTGCGTGCGCCGTCTCGCGCGCGCAATCAGGTGCGCGAACCGCGCCGGCGCCGACACCCGCCCGCGCCCGCCCGCGATACGCGCGAAACAGGGACACCCCTGTCCCGCCCTTTGCCCCGAAGGAGGCATGCA
>JAJEAZ010000666.1 GCA_022824105.1 Alphaproteobacteria bacterium | reverse complement strand
GTCGCTTTGCCTCAGCATGTCCAGAACGGGGCGCAACACCCATCGGGCAAACACGGAAACGAGCAGGAGGCAAACCGCGAATACGACAGCGGCGATACCGAGAACCGTGATCGTCGCGCGCTCCAGCAACGGGGCGCTGTGCCGGACTTCGCTCTCCAGCAGGACGCCGCCGACGACCTTCCCGAAATTATTGATAAGGGGGCTGCCCACGGTCACGGCCCTCTCATCGGCTTCGATCCAGCGTCCGGTCCGGTCGCTGATTTCCACCGTCGTGCCGAGATCTGTCTGGTCGGTGGAGAACACGACCCGTCCATTGGCTCCGAAGACCAGCAAGCGGTCGATATCGGGGTCGGCGGCCTGGGTCCGGTCGAGTATGGCGGCAATCTCCGGAATGGTTTCCAGCCGGAGACCCAGATCCGTCCGGACGGTAATTGTGTGGGCGATCTCATCGACGGTGAAGCCGAAATGAGATGTCTTGACCGTCCTGAGTTCGCGGTCGAACGTGTCCAGCGCGGCATAAACGACGAACGCGAGCGACAGGGCGACGCCAACAAGAAGCGCCAGTCCCAACTTGATCCGCAGTCTCATGATCGCCGGCCTGCTCCGCCGCCATCGACTCGGTTAATCTTAGCGCGTGCCGCCATAGCCGCGCCAGCGTCCTGCTTCACGCGCCTATAAGTCCCTGTCCGGTTCCGCATCCCAACACTTGCCAATCCCGCGCTCCCGCAATTCGTGGCGCGCAATCTCGTTCTTGGTCATCGTCCGCGGAAACTCATCCACAAACTCGATATAGCGCGGCGCCTTGAAATAGGCGATTCGTTCGCGGCACCAGTGGACGAGCGCTTGCGGGTCCACCGAGGCGGAAACCTGCACATAGGCCTTGATGTCCTCTTCTCCGAGATCGGAGGGCACGCCTACACAGGCGCAGTCGACGACGGCGTCGTGGGCGGTGATCGCCTTCTCGACCTCGAAGGCCGAAACATTCTCGCCGCGCCGGCGGATCCAGTGGGCCTCGCGGCCGACAAAGTGGACATAGCCGTCCTCGTCGAGATAGCCGAGGTCGCCTGAGTGGTACCAGAGATTGCGCCAGGCTGAGAGGGTTGCTTCGGGCTTGTTGATATATTCGATCATGTAGGTGTTCGGCACCCGCGGACGCAGCAGGAGCTGCCCGGTCGCGCCTGCGGGCACCGGGTTGTCGTCCGCATCGACGACCAGAAGCTCCGTCCATCCGTGCGGCCGGCCGCATGTGCCGATCTTGCGGTCGTGCAGCCGTTCGGAGCAGATCAGCACGCCCATCTCCGTCATCGCATACACCTCGAGCATGGGAATCCCGAACCGGGCCTCGAACTCGTCCCGCAGCTCGCGCCGGACCTGGCCCGAGGCGATGCCCACCCCGACCTTGACCCGGTGCGAGCGGTCGAGCTCGCTCTCCGGGCGGCGCAGCAGCACTGACATCATTGTCCCCAGCGGGTCGATGATGGTGGCGCTGTGGCGACGCACCGTCTCCCAGTAGCGCGAGGCGCTGAACCATTTGTGCATCACGCCCGTCATGCCCGTGTAGAGAGGCCCGGTGACGCCGAATTGCTGGCCGCCGATATGGAAGAAGTGCGAGTTGGCGAAATGCACGTCGTCCGGCCGCGCCTCGGCGATCTCCGCATAACGAATGGCCGCCGCGATGTAATAGAGGTGGGAGACGAGTACGCCTTTCGGCATGGAGGTGCTGCCACCGGTATAGACGATCGCAACAGGATCCGTCGGTCCGACCTGGGCCTCCGGCAACGCCTCGGAACCTGTCAGCAGCTCGTCCCAGGCGGCGTAGCCAGCGCGTGGCGCGCCGTGGACCATCACTTCCGGAGGTGAGGCGAAACGGTTCGCCGCCGCTTCGCAGACATCCATCAGCTCGTCGTCGGCGACCAGCAGTTTCGCGCCGGTATCGTTCAGGCTGTAGGCGAGGTCGTCACGGGCCAGCGACACGTTCAACGCCGCATAGACGGCGCCGACCTTGGCGCAGGCGAACCAGATGATCTCCTGCGCCAGCGAGTTGTACATGAAGGTCGCAACGACATCGCCTTTGGCCAGGCCGCGTTCCAGAAGCGCGTTGGCGACGCGGTTCGAGAGCCGGTCGGCATCCGCATAGGTCAGTGTCTCGTCCCGGCAGATCAGCAACGGCTTGTCGCCCAGCGAAGCCCGCATCGTCACCAGGTCGCGCAGGGTGGTCGCATGCGGCGTTTCGCCCATGATGCGGATCATCTCTCGCCTCCTCGGTCGAGCATGGGTGCAGGTTTGCGGAAGGGCGCCCGGTGTCCGTTCACGCGCCAGGGAGAAGCGACCAGAAGCTCCTTGCCGGTCACCGGGTGCTGCGCCTCGATCCAGCCGGGGCAGTCCGCGAAGACTGGCGAGGCATCGCTTTCATCCAGTTCCACGACAGCGGCGGTCATCGGCAGGACCGGGCCAGCTGCGGGCGTTGCGGCGAGCGCCGCCGCCGCTTCGATCTGCGAGAGGTCGAGCGCCCGCCCCTGCCCGTCCCGGTCGCGGGCCACGAGCGCGGCGAGTGCGGCCAAGGACCCGAAACAGGCGGCGTTCGGGTCGCTGATCGAGAAGGTGGGCGAGCCTATGAACGCGCCTGCATCGTCCCGGATGAGTATTTCGGCGCCGGCGAGCGCACTCAGCACCAGCCCGTAGGAGCGCAGGCGCTCGACTGCCGAACCCTTGCCCGGCCCGCTCATCGACAGGCTCACCAGCCCCGGATTCGCGCGCGCCAGCACTTCGCGGCCGAGGCCCATGCGGTCCATCGTCCCAACGGTGAAATTCTCGATCAGCAGGTCGGCCCGGCTCACGAGTTCAAGCAGCCGCGTCCTGCCTTCGTCCGACTTGAGGTTGAGCGAAAGCCCGGTCTTGTTGCGGTTCAGGCTGTGGAAATAGAGCGAGCTTTCGAGCCGCACATGCTCGTCCATCTGGCCCCGCAGATGTTCCAGGCCCCGCGTGCGGTAGAGGTCGAATCGGTCGAGAGACTCGACCTTGACGACCTCCGCGCCGAGGTCAGCAAGAAGCTGGCCGACCATAGGCCCCGACCAGATCCAGCAAAGCTCGATGCAGACAAGCCCTTCCAGCGGTCCCGCGCGCCCGCCTCGTTTCCGGTGGTCCGCAGCGCTTCCGCGACCCGTAGGCTCAGCCAGAAATGGCATCGCCGGCTCCTCGAAGCCGGGCCGGAACACCCCTCGCTCCAGCGCCTCGCCATAGCTGTAGACGGGGGCGATCACCGCGCCTACTTCCAGGCCGCGTGCGAGCAGGTCGTCGCGCGCCTTGTCGGCCAGCGTTTCCTCCAGCAGCGCATCCGCCTCGGCGCTGTCCCTTGCCAGCGCGAACGGGTTGTCGAAGCCGGGTCGGCGCGCCCATTCCGGTTCGCCCAGCGCCGTCGCGATTCGCCGCCAGTCCCGCCGCGAACGCCCGAGCAGCGCGACATGGCCGTCCCGGCAAGCGAAAAAGCCCATGGGGAAGATGAGGCCATGCTCGACGCAGATGCGTCCGTTGCGCTTCCACAGCCGGCGGCGTTCCTCCGGCGTGCCGGAGTTCTGGAGCGCGAAGGCCCGCATGATGTCCGCTGCGGACGCATCGTATTCCGGCGCGCCGCCGTCCGCTCCGCGCCAGGTCTCGGCGAGCGCCAGCATCGCCCCGACGAGCCCGCACCATTTCTCCGGCATATCCGCCGGCAGCGGCAGGCCCGGACCGTCGCCATGCCCGATGACAGCAGCAGGCCCGGCGACCGCAGAAGCGTCCGCGCCGCTGCCTTCCGTGCCGACCTGGAAATCCCAGAGACGGATCGACGGACCTCCCGGCGCCACCGCGGCTCCGGCCAGCTCAAGCCACGTGTCCGCATAGGCGGGCGCACGGCCCTTCCCCTCGAACGAGGCCGGGACAGTCCCCACCGGCAGCCGGCGCATCGCCTTCATGCGAGCGGCAGGGGCACCGGCCCCTTCCGGCGCGAGGGCAGCGCTACGGTAGCTGTCCCGAAAGCGGACACGACGTCCGCCTGGTTCCGCGCCTCGACATCGAGGTCGGCGAACATGGCGCCGCCGGCTTCCCGCTTGCCCGTCACCCTGCCCCGCCACCATATCGTATCGCCGACGAGGTTGGGCCGGCGCACCGACACATTCAGCCGGTGCAGGAAGCCGTGGTCGCCGATCCAGTCCGTCAGCATGTGCTGCGCCCAGGCGATGCGCTGCGGCCCGACATCGTAGGCTCCGCCCATGCCGACATCGCGGCCCGTCGCGGCTTCGAGATGGCCTCGCCCCGCCGCGTCCTTGGCGCCCGTCTCCGGATTGATGTGGTAGTCGTCATGGCGGCGCCGGTAGCGCACGGCGTCTCCATGCGCGCCGCCATAGGGCATGGCGCCCTGCGTTGCCGAATACCATGCCACGATATCGGTGATGGTGAGCGGCCCCTTGACGACCGGGGGAACCGCATCGCCGACATTGACATC
>JAJEAZ010000358.1 GCA_022824105.1 Alphaproteobacteria bacterium | reverse complement strand
CGCCCGCTGCACGAGCTCATCGCGGCGCACGTGCTGGCGGCGCAGCGTCTGCACGGCGACGACACGCCGGTGCCGGTGCTGGCGAAGGGCAAGACCGACACCGCGCGGGCCTGCGTCTATGTCAGACACGACGCACCGTTCCCCGGAGCTGACCCGCAGGCGGCGCTGTTCCGCTACTCGCGTACCCGCTACGGCTCCCACCCGGTGGAGCATCTGCGCGACTTTGCCGGGCTGCTTCAGGCCGACGCCTATGCGGGGTTCAACCCGCTGTATGCACCGGGACGGGTGCCGGGACCGGTGACCGAATGCTTGTGCTGGAGCCACGGGCGGCGGAAGTTCTACGAACTCGCCGATATCGCGGGTAGCAAGAGACGCGGCAAAGGCGCAGCGCCGATCTCTCCGGTCGCACTCGAGGCGGTCAAGCGCATCGATGCGCTGTTCGACATCGAGCGCGAGCTCAACGGCGAATCGGCCGAGCGGCGCCTGGCGGTGCGGTGCGAGCGCAGCGCGCCGCTGGTGGCCGAGTTCGAGGCCTGGATGCGCACCGAGCGCACGCGGCTGTCGCGCCACGCTCCGGTGGCGAAGGCGATGGACTACATGCTCCGGCGCTGGGACGGCTTCACCCGCTTCCTCGACGACGGGCGCATCTGCCTGACCAATAATGCCGCTGAGCGCGCGCTCCGGCCCTTGGCCCTGGGCAGAAAGTCATGGCTGTTCTGCGGCTCCGACCGCGGCGGCGAGCGCGCCGCGGCGATGTACACCCTCATCGCCACCGCCAAGCTCAACGACGTCGACCCGCAGGCCTGGCTCGCCGATGTGCTTGCCCGCATCGCCGAGCTGCCGCAGACCCGGGTTCATGAGCTGTTGCCCTGGAACTGGAAAGCCGTCCGCAACCAGACCCTGGCCGCATAGGCCGGCGCCCCACCTTACGTCTTCGAACCCGCCTGCTCCGCCGGAGCGGACCTCACGTCCTGCGGTACTCGCCGGATGCGTACGGTCTTCGAGTTGCGCAATGGTGTCGAGTTCAGCAACGGCAAGCCCTTTACCTCGGCCGATGTCATCTACTCGCTGAACCGGCATCGCGGCGAGCAGTCGACGTCGCCCGGCAAGCCCTTTCTCGCATCAGTGTCCGAATTCCGCGCCGACGGTGATCATGCCGTCGTCTTCAAGCTGTCGGAAGGCGACACCGATTTGCCGCAGGCGCTCGGCACCTTCCAGTTCGCGATCGTGCCGGACGGTCACGCGGACTGGAGCACGCTGATCGGCACCGGCGGGTACGTCGTCGAGAACTCCGAGCCCGGGGTGCGATTCTTCTCGACCCGAAACCCGAATAACTGGAAATCGGACCGTGCGTGGGTCGACAGTTATGAAACGCTCTCCGTCATCGATCCCGGCGCGCGGGTGAACGCGATACTGAGCGGCGCGGTCGAGATGATCGATCGCGCGGACGCCAAGATCGCCGGCCGTCTCAGGGGGCACAAATCCCTTCAGGTGATCGAGAACGAGGGGGCGGCGTACGACTCCAGCGCCATGGATTCGCGCGTGGCGCCGTTCGACAACAATGATGTGCGCCTTGCCCTGAAATACGCCGTCGATCGGGAAGACATGCTGAAGAAGATTCACCAGGGTCTGGGAACGGTCGCCAACGATCATCCGGTGCCGCCGAACGATCCCTATTTCAATGCGGAGCTTCCCCAGCGTCCGTGCGATCCCGATCGGGCCAGATTCCACCTGAAGCAGGCGGGGTTGTCTTCCCTGGAAGTGAGCCTCAGCGCCGCCGATTCGGCGTTCAACGGTGCGGTGGATGCCGCGGTGTTGTTCGGCGAGCACGCAAAGGCGGCCGGAATCGATCTGATGGTCGTCCGGGACCGCCTCGAGAAGCGGCGCGCACTGATAGAGTCTTGGTCAGACTACCTCGCCGCCTGATGGCGCGGCCATCGCTCGGACCGGGTTTCCCCCACGGCGGCCGTGTTGATGGCCGAAGCGCCGGCCCGGATCCGGCCCGGCGCTTCGGTCCGTCCCGGCATCCCATCTTGGAACGGGACCCTACGTTCAGCCCGATGGCGTTCTCGGGCGCCGCGTCGATTCATCGACCAGGCGGCCGCCGCCTGCCGCAAGCGAGGGGAAGGCGTCACCCAGGCTGCTCGCGTAAACTTGGCTTGACAATGCTCCGCGCCGGCATGCGACCGGCGCGGAGGACAATCCCTACATCCAAGAGCGATAACGAGGGGAACCTACGATGAGAATAGTCCTCGCGGCGCTCGCCGCGGTCGCCATGCTCTCGGCGGGTCAGGTCCGTGCCAGCGCGCTGGCGCCGGGCCCGCAGATCGTCGCCGAATACGACCGCAGCTTCATCGAGCGTTCCGGCGCCCAGACGTTCGGCGAAATGCTCGACACGGGCATCATCCGCTACTTCTTCACCGGAGGGCGCGACTTGCTCATCCTGGTGAACGGGCGGCCCTACGCAACGACCGCGCACAATCTGAACACCCTGCCGCTCTCGGCGGTCGAGCGCATCGAGGTGCTGAGAGCCGAGAGCCTGGGAACGCTCGGCGGCCACGCCGCGGTACGCGGCGCATTCAACCTCGTGCTGAGGAAGGATCTGGACGGTTTCGACGTGCGCACCGTCGCCCGGATGCCAAGCCGCGACGGCGGCGACGCGCGCCAGGGCAGCGTGGTATGGGGCGGCGCAATCGGCGCCGACGGACACCTGAGCGTCGGCGTCGACATCCTCGACCGCGAGGAGGTCGCAGGCAGGACCCGCGAGCACAGCCGCTCCGAGTGGGCGGATGGCGGGAGCTTCGCCGAGGCGAGGAACGTGAGTGTCGGCGGCAACACCGTCTACATCTTCGACACGAGCGCGGGGGAGCTGCGATCCGTGGCGCTCGGCGCGTGCGACCCGGCCCACGGCTACACCGGCCCGCTGAGCAACCCGCCGGGGATCGACTCGGGCGACAGAGGCTGT